>CAZJJQ010000910.1:0-1501 GCA_964546345.1 uncultured Planctomycetales bacterium | reverse complement strand
CCGTCAGCGGTCGTGCCCGCGATCCGCCACGTACAACGTGTGCGTCCTGCGGACCGCCTTCGGGTAGGCCTTCGCGGGGAGGGACCTCGCGTGGAAGCCGGCCCCGGCGAGGCGGCGTTCGAATCCCCGGTCGGGCGCCCCCGACCAGAACACCGCGCGCCCGCGGGGGGCCAGCGCCGCGGCGAGCGCCCGCAGCCCGGGATCGGCGTAGAGCCTGCGATTCCCCGCGTCCACCAGGGCGACCGGGCCGTTGTCCACGTCCAGGAGGACGACGTCGTAGCGCCCGCGTGGGGCCTGCTCGAGCACCCCGTACACGTCGGCCACCGTGATCGAGACCCGAGGGTCGTCGAGCAGCAGGCCGTTGACGCCCGCCAGATGCGTGCGGTTCCACTCCACCATCACGGGCAGCAGCTCCGCCACCTCGACCGCGGCCGTCGGCCCGACCCGCTCGAGCACCCGCCGCAGCGTGAAGCCGAAGCCGAGCCCACCGATGAGGACGCGCGTCGGCTCCCCCACCGCGCGGCCCTCGAGCCCGAGCTCGGCCATCTCGGCCTCCGAGTGCCAGGCCCGGGTGCTCATGAGGAGGTCGCCGCCCACGGACACGGTGTAGGTGCCGTCGTGGTGCCGCAGGGTCAGCCGCGCCCCGTCGGGGGTGCGCGCCTCGGCCAGCGTCGTCGTGGGCTTCACGGGGACGACTCTCGCACGCACGGCCCGCGGCTGGCGCGTTCGGCAGGCGGTCGGTGGGACCCGCGGCGCGCCCGTCCGCGGGCGGGCGCGCGAGGAGACGTCAGGAGGCGTGACGGTGGAGGTCGTCGTGCGCGTGCGACGGATCCACCTCTGGCGGCACCGGGTGCGACGGATCGCGCGCGAGCCCGCAGAGCGCCTTCGCCGCCGCGCGGTTGCGCGGCAGGAAGACGTGGTCGCTCACGGCGATCGAGAGGGGCGGGCGCCCGGCCACCTCGACGTGGAGCACGTCGCGCACGAGGTGCGGGTCGCGGTCGATGCGCGCGACCTGCGGCCACGGCACGATCTCGCCGTCGAGGTCTTCGAACCCCTCGTGCGTCTGACGCACGAGGACCAGGCCGTCGGCGTTGCCGCCGAGGGCCACGAGGCGAGGAGGGGCTCCGTAGAGCTCGCCCTCGAGGGACGGGGGCCGGTCCGGGGTCGAGCCCAGATCGACGCCCCACACGCGCAGGGGCAGTCCCTTCGCTCCGGCGTACGGGCGCAGCAGCGCCTCGAGTCGCGAAGGGCTCGGGAAGGGCATGACGACCTTCCTTTCCCGCGAGTCGCGGGCGGCGAATCACCTCGAGGTCGCCGACGGCTCGCGAACCGCCCCATCTTCCCCCCGCGGGAGGACCGCGCGCAAGAGGACGGGTCCCCCACTCGCCGTCCGCTAGAATCCGCGCATGCGCTGGGCCTCTCTCCGCTTCTCTTCGCGTTCCCTCGCGGTGCTCGGGCTGCTGGCCGCGAACCCGCACTCGAGCGCGCCCGCGCGCGCCGG
>CAZJJQ010000909.1:0-1514 GCA_964546345.1 uncultured Planctomycetales bacterium | reverse complement strand
GCGGTGGTGGACCGCGTGGACCGCCGCGTGCTCCTGCTGCGCCTCCAGCTCGTCAACCTCGCGCTGTCGAGCGTCCTGGCGTACGCGGTCGTGACCCGGACCGTCACGCCCGGGCTCGTGCAGCTCGTCGCCCTCGCCATGGGGACGTCGCAGGCCTTCGAGATGCCGTGCCGCCAGGCGTTCGTCGCCGACGCCGTCCCGCGCGAGCACCTGCGCAACGCGGTCGCGCTCAACTCCGCGATGATCAACCTCGCCCTCGTCCTCGGGCCCTCGCTCGCGGGGCTCCTCATCTCGACGGTCGGCATCGCCGCCTGCTTCGTGTTCGACGCGGCGTCGTTCCTCGCGGTCATCGTCGTGCTGCTCCGCGTCCGCCTGCCCGCACGCGCTCCTCACCCGCCGACCGCCTCCATGGGCGCGCTCCTGCTGGGCGGCGTGCGGTACGTGCGGCGCGATCCCGTGACGCGCACGCTCCTCCTCCTGCTCGCCGTCGCCATGGTCTGCGGGTGGGGCTACACGTCCCTGCTCCCGGCGTTCTCGCGCGGCACGCTCGGCGCGGACGGCGCGGCGTACGGCCTGCTCCACGCGTCGAGCGGGCTCGGCGCGCTCGGGGCCGCGCTCTGGGTCGCGGGACGGGACGACCGCCGCCCCGGGCGCACGGCCTTCGGGTGCCTGTTCCTGTTCTGGTCCGCCCTCGCCCTCATGGCGCTCGTGCGGACGCTGCCCGCGGCGATGCTCCTGCGGGCCACGGCCGGCTTCGCCATGATCGCGTTCTTCTCCACGTCGAACACGACGGTCCATCTGCGCGTGCCCGACGACCTGCGGGGGCGCGTCGTCGGCCTGCGGGCGCTCGTGTTCGGCTGGACCCTGCCGCTCGGCCAGTACCTCATGGGCGTCGTCGCGGAGCGCTGGGACACGCCCACGGCCTTCCTCGCCGGGGCCTGCGTCGGCTGCGCGGCCTGCCTCGTCCTCGCGGCGACCCGGCCGTTCCTGGAGCGTTCGCCCGTCGCCACCCGGTGAGGGCGGTCAGTGGTCCCGCTCGACGACGAAGCGGGCGAGCGACGCGAGGACCGCCGGGGAGGGCAGTCCCTCGAGCGCCGACAGCGCCTGCTCCAGCCGGCGGCGCGCGCGCGCGCGCGCGGCGGGGACGCCCTCGAGGGCGACGTAGGTCATCTTGACGCCCTTGCGATCCTTGCCGGGCGTCTTGCCGAGGCTCTCGGCGGTGCCCGTCTCGTCGAGCACGTCGTCCACGATCTGGAACGCGAGCCCGAGCTCGAGGCCGAACCGGCGCAGCCCCTCGAGCTGTGCCGCGCTCGCGCCGCCCGCGCGCCCGCCGCCCGCGGTGGCGGCGGCGAACAGGGCCGCGGTCTTGCCGCGGTGGAGGCGCTCGAGGCGGGCCTCCTCCGCGGGCGCGCCCTCGGCCGCCATGTCCTCCACCTGGCCGCCGACCAGGCCGCGCGCCGCCGCGGCGCGCGCCAGCTCGCGCGCGAGGTCGCGGCCCAGGGCGGCGTCGGAGA
>CAZJJQ010000908.1:0-1515 GCA_964546345.1 uncultured Planctomycetales bacterium | reverse complement strand
ACATGATCTTCGGCGCGAACCGCATCCCGATCGTCGAGTGGCTGCGGGCCCAGGCGACCGAGTCGATGGACCACGCCTGGAAGATCGGGGAGAAGATGACGGCCCTCGGCTTCCATCCCGACATGAAGGTGCAGCCGGTGCCCGAGACCGGGAAGCACAGCGTGCTCGACGTGCTGCGGGAGGCCCTCGACTTCGAGCGTCGCGCGCTCGAGGGCTACCGCGAGCTCTGCAGGCTCGTGGCCGAGGTGCGCCCCGGGGACATCGCGCTGGAGGATTGGGCGCGCGGCTTCGTCTGCGTGGAGACCGAGCACCTCGAGGACGCCGAGAAGATGCTGCGCACGATGTAGGCGCAGGCCGATGGAGGGGCGCCGACGGCGAGCCGCGCAGAGGGTCCCCCCGTGCGCGGAGGCCGCGCCGTCGGCGCGGAGGGCTATCGCGTCCGGCGCGCCGCCAGCTCGTCCTGGATGAGCGCCCACGACGCCTCGTCGCAGGCCTTCGCCGCCGCGTCGCCGCCCTGGTTGGAGCACACGAGCGTCGCGAGGTCCACCTCGGGGGCGATCCAGACGACGCAGAACCACATCGTGTTGCTCCCCGTGTGGGTGAGCACGCGACCGCGGGCCCACGCCCGGTCGGCGACGGTCCAGCCCATGGCGTACTCGAAGCCGACCGGCGCCGTGTGGAGCCGCCGGAAGGACGCCTCCGAGAGCAGGCGCGGCGCCCCCCGCGCCCCCTCGAGATGCAGGCCCACGTACTTCCCCCAGTCCTCGATCGACATGTGGACGCGCCCCGCGGGCGCGATGGCCTCGGGGTTGTCGGAGCCGGGGCCCGGCTCCACGGGCGTGCCGTCGGCGCGGTGCCCGCGGGGCTGGTCGAGCGTCCCGGCGCTCCCCGGCGCGCCGAAGCCCGCGGTGGTGATGCCGAGGGGCTCGAACAGGCGCGCGCGGATCAGGTCCTCGTAGGCGACGCCGGTCGCCTGCTCCGCGAGGGCGCCCGCCAGGGAGAAGCCCGCGTTGCTGTAGCGGAACCGCGTGCCCGGGGGCGAGAGCGGCGGCCGCGCCAGGACGCCGCGCGCTAGGGCCGTGCGCTGGGCGGGCGTCGGGCCCGACAGCTTCCACAGCCCCGCCCACAGGCCGTCCGCGTCGAGGCTCTCGGGCGCGCCGCTGCGGTTCGTGAGCAGCTGCTCGAGGGTGGCCGGGCGCCACGCGGGGTCCATGGTCGCGGCGAGGTCGGGGAGTCCCTCGGCGAGGGTCCGGTTCCACGCGAGGGTCCCGTCCTCCACGAGGCGCGCGCACAGGGTCGCCGTCATGCTCTTCGTGCACGACCCGAGATGCCAGCGGTCGGCGAGCGTCGCCGGCTCGGGGGCGCCGCGTCGCCGCACCCCCGTGACGCCGCGCGCGGTGACGCGGCAGCCCCGGAGCACGACGCCCGCGACGGCCGGGATCCCGTGCCGTTCGCGCGGCGCGGCCAGGAGCGGGCCGACGTCGCGGGGGGCGGCGCTCGTCGGATCGGCCGGGG
>CAZJJQ010000907.1:0-1515 GCA_964546345.1 uncultured Planctomycetales bacterium | reverse complement strand
CCGCGAACCCCGAGACCATCCCCGAGAGGAGGCCCCCGACCTTCGAGGACGTCGCCCCCGCCGTGTCGCCGAGCTGCAGGAGGCCGATCGATGCCTCCCGCGCGCCCTTCCCCACGACGCCGAGGGAGACACCACCCCGGCGCCCGAGGTCGTCCATGGCGCGCGAGCCACGCCGGCTCGACTCCTCCGCGGCCGTGCCCACCTGCCGGGTCGCCGCCGCCGCCCGGCGCATCCCCTGCTCGAGGTTGCTCACTTCGGCGGTCGCAGTGGTGCGGAGGTTGCGGAGCGTCCCCGACACGGGTCAGTCCTCCGGGTCAGTGAGGGCGCCGGCCTGCTTCGGGTGGAGGAAGAGCACCTCCATGCGTCGCCCGGCCTCCACCTCGATCGCGGCGACGGCGGCCTCCTTCGCCTCGTCGAAGCCCGCCCGCATGTAGGACCGCGGCGGGACGAACGCCCGCACCTCGCTCCCCGGCGCCGCCCCCTTCTTCCCGGGCGCCAGGTGCCCGAGCTCGACGTGGGCGGGATAGAACCACTCCTTCGCCCCGCTCTTCGCGCGCTTGGGCAGCCGGTCCTTGTCCACGAAGACGGACAGGCGGATCTGGCCGCGGGAACGCTGGCCCGCCCGGAGCTTGATCGCCCCGCGGAGCGCCCCCGTGTCCACCGGGACCCGCGAGAGGATCGCCCGGTGGATGACCTTCATCCCGGCTCGGAGCGCCGGGCGGAAGACCTTCTTCTGGACGTTCAGCGCCAGCGCGTTGAACGCCGCCTCGAGGTCCTTGTCCCCGAAGAGCGAGATCTGGATGGAGCGGGAGGTGCTCACGTCAGGCGCGCCCTCGGGAGGTGTTCACGCGATCGGCGAAGGAGAGGAGGCGCTGCCAGGAGACGGCCGGGTCGTCGCCGGGCGTCGCCGGCGGACGCCCCCGCAGGGGCAGGACGGACTGGGTCGCCGCCTCGCGCACGTCGTCGAGGGAGCGGAGGTAGGCGGCCCACTCCGAGAGTTCCCTCGACGTGACCTGTTCGAGGAGGAGTCGCGGGGCGGCTACCCCGAGCTCGCGGCAGAGCCGGAAGAGGAAGCGTCGCCAGGGGTCGCGACGGATTTTCCCAGGAGGGCCGAGACCTCCTCCTCGGACACCGCCGAGAGACGATCCACGACGCGGTAGCAGCGGTCGAGCGGACGGGCGTCCTTCGTCGCCAGCGCCTCGACGTCGTCGAGTGTGAACACGGGGCGCCCCTCGCCATCGCGCGCCGCGCGCACGACCGCGCGCGCGTGGAGACGACGCTTCCCCGAGCCGGGGGCGAAGTCCTCCGCCACGGCGAGCTCGGTGCTCTCCTCCTCCAGTGCATCACGCTGGTCGCCGGTCAGCGGGTGGATCCAGACGACGACGTCGGCGCCCCACTCGGGGCAGGGGACCGCGACGGGCGGGAGGCCCGTCGAGGAGAGGATCTTCGAACGCAGGTCGTGGCTCATGGTCAGGCCGCCTTCACGACGTTGAGGAGGCCCGTGAACTTGACCGT
>CAZJJQ010000906.1:0-1517 GCA_964546345.1 uncultured Planctomycetales bacterium | reverse complement strand
GGGAGCGCGCGATGCGGCGCGCCGCGCTCGCGACGGCCCCGGCCGGCTACCCGCCCCGCGAGCTCGACGCGCTGCTCCGGGCCGTGTTCGCAGCCTCCCGCCGGCTCGCGAGCCGTACGGCGCGGGCCCGTCGCTCCGAGGTCACGCCGAGGCGTCGATCTCGCCGACGGAGCGGATGATGCGGTCCACGATCTTGTACGCGACCGCCTCCTCCGCGTTCATCCAGTAGTCGCGGGCGAGCTCCTTCTGGATCTGGTCGAAGGGGCGGCCGGTCTCGCGGCTGTAGAGGTCGATGCTCTTCTTGCGGAGGCGGATCAGCTCCTTCGCCGAGACGGAGATGTCGGCCGCCGTGCCGCGGATCATCGTGCTCGGCTGGTGGAGCATGACGCGCGCGTGGGGGAGGATGAGCCGGCGGCCCGGCGCGGCGCCGAGGAGGACGATCGTCGCGGCGCTCGCGGCCATGCCCGTCACGATGGTGAACACCGGGGCGCGGACGAACCGCATCATGTCGAAGATCGCGAAGCCGTCGTCGGCGACGCCGCCGGGGCTGTTCACGAACACCTTGATCGGCTTCGTCGCGTCCATCGTGTCGAGGAGGAGCAGCTGGCTCGTCACCTCGCGGGTGAGCTTCGGCTCGATGGGCCCGTAGAGCAGGATCGACCGCGCCTTCTTCATGTAGCGGGCGGGGTCGGCGGCCTTCTTCTTCGGGTTCGCGGCGGGGCTCGGCATCGGCTCGGTCTCCACGGTAGCCCTCTGACGGTACGTCAGGGGGCGGGGTTCGGCGCGGATTGGAGGGCCCGAGGGGCCCGTCGCGAGCCTTCGGCCGGGCTACGGCGTCGGGATGCGCGCCAGACGGCGCAGGAGGCCGAACGCGGCGGCCTCGAAGCGCGCGGCACCCTCCGGCCCCGGATCACGGCCCCGGTCGAGCGCCTGGCGGAACGCCGCGAGGTCGATCACGTCGCGCACGGCGCCGAGCACGTCCTCGTCGGTAGCGGGGCCGAGGGGCAGCGCACGATCGCCGAAGCCCCGGGCCATCGGCCAGCGGCGCCCGAGGATCGCGAGCACCACCGCCGCGTCCGGCGGTCGGACCGCGTCCTTGCCCGGCTTGCCCTCGGACACGGCGTCGATCACCTCGGTGACGCGATGGCCGGGGAAGCCGGGGACCGCCGCCTCGAGGGCCGCGATCACCTCCCGCCGGACCGGCGCCTTCCGCGAAGCCTCCCGCGGGACGGCCGCGGCCGTGACCCGCGCCTCCGCGCGCTCGAGCCCCGGCCCGAGCACGCGGCCGAGCTCGAACTCCACCGCCTTCCACACGCCCATCACCGCGAGGAGCCGCGACGGCGCCAGGGGGTCGGCCTCCTTCGCCGCCGCGACCACGTAGGCGCGGACCGCCGCGTCCACGAGGGGGTTGAGCGGCACGTCGGCCGCCACGCGCTCGCCGACCGCCGACGCCGTCGCGTCGGCCAGCGTCAGGTGCACGCCCGCCGTCCTGCCCTCCGCGTCCCGCGTCCGCGCCA
>CAZJJQ010000905.1:0-1517 GCA_964546345.1 uncultured Planctomycetales bacterium | reverse complement strand
GGGCCTCGCGGGCGTCGGCGTTGAGCGTCTGCTTCGTGAACGCCACGAGGCGCTTGGCCAGCCCCTCGCCGAAGAACGCCGCGGCGTGACGCTGCGCCGCGAGCCCAAGCCCGAGCGTCTCGGAGGCGAAGCGCACGACCGAATAGCCCTCGATGCCGGAACCCATCCCGCGCAGATGGAACACGTCGCGCGGGGCGAAGGGCTTCTCCTGCATCCCCTGGCCACGAACCCAGTACACGAGCGTCCGGCCGTCGGCCTTCAGCTCCGGGCGCACCCGCGAGGAGTGGACCGGCCAGAGTTCGACCGGCGCACCCGTCGCGTCGCGCACGATCTCGGCATAGGCGTTCCCCCACCCCATGCGGCGGTGCTGCATTACCTGGGCGAAGACGCCCCACGACATGACGGGGTTCGGGCGCTTCAAGACTCGCGCCAGCGGGTGGTCAAGCAGCAGGTCACTCCCCCGCTTCCCAGTCCGGGCGCGCCTCAGCTGCCTCGGGAGCTTCGCGACATCCTCGGATCCGTTGCGCAGGCAGGCGAAGTAGGCCGAGAGCCCGAGCGCGGACTCGGGGGTTACCTGCTCGCCGCTCGCGGTCTTGCGGCCCATCGCCCACTCGCTGAGCCACACCGCCGGGTTCTGGAGGTCCGTGACGCCGCCGTAGCTCGTGCTCGCGCGCGCGCCACCGCCGAAGATCCTGCGCAGGAAGCCCCTCATGCCAGCACCCCGTCGCCCGAAAGGAGGGCGTCCTCGACGCTCGGGCCCTGTCCACCCGAGAGCGCCATGCCCATCCCGAGCGCCATGATCAGCGCCGACAGGCCGTCGATCTTCTCGCGGCTCTTCTTCTTCGAGGGCTTCCAGTTGTCGGCGGCGTCCTTCTCCCACATGAGGTTGCTGGCCATCCACGCGAGCACGGGGTGGCCGCCGTGGCGGAGGTCCCCCGAGCGCACGAGCACGTCGAGGTACTTCGAGGGCCCGTTCATCGAGACGAACCCCTGGCCGAAGAGCACGACGTCGATCCCGGCGTCCTTCAGGTGGTTGACGACCTGCGCCGCGCCGAAGCGGTCGAACCCGAGGGACCGGAGGCGGTACCGCTTCGCGAGCTCGACTGCCTTCTTCTCGACGTGGTCGAAGTCGGTGGCGTTCCCGTCAGTCAGCTCGAGGAACCCGTCGCGGGCCCAGCCGGTGTAGGGCACGCGGTGGCGCTTCTCGCGCGCGACGGCCCCCTCATTCGGGCACCAGAAGAAGGGCAGCACGGCGTTCCCGTCGTCGGGGAAGACGAGGACGAGCGCCGTCAGGTCCTCGGTGCTCGCGAGGTCTAGCCCCGCGTAGCACTCGTGGCCTTCGAGTTGGACGGCGAGCTCGTGGAAGCTCCGGTCCCCGCGGCAGGCCTCCCATTGGCGCATGTCGAAGGCCGCGACGTCGGCGTTCGTGCGGATATTGAGGTGCAGCCGCAGGAAGGTGTTCAGGTACGCGGGCGACTCCTTCGCCCGGGCGCACTCGCGCGCGAGGTACTCCTCCT
>CAZJJQ010000904.1:0-1527 GCA_964546345.1 uncultured Planctomycetales bacterium | reverse complement strand
GCCGCCGGCACCGCCGCGTGGCTCGCGAGCACGCCGGTGGCCGTCCTCGACCTGCACCAGACCTGCCTCGGCGCCGTGCCCGTCGGGCTGATCGCCATCCCGGGCTCGACCTGCGTGATGCTCCTCGGCGCCCTCGCCGCGGCGTGCGGGCCCGTGCCCGTCGTCGGCGACGCGCTGCGCACCGTCACCGAAGGGGCGATCCACCTGCTTCGGGCGGCGCTCGACGTGCCTCGCGACACGATGCTCGCCACGACCCACGTCCCCGATCCGGGCCCGGGCTGGTACGTCGTCTATCTCGCGGCCTTCCTGGCCGCCGCGCGCGGGAGCACGCGCGTCGCCGTCGCCGGAGGCCTCGTCCTCACCGCCCTGGTGCTCGGGCTGGGGGGCGGCGGGGGCGGGCTCCCGCCGCATCCGCGCCTCACGCTGCTCGACGTCGGCCACGGCCAGGCGGCGCTGCTGGAGACCCCCGATGGGCGGGCCGCGCTGCTCGACGCCGGCACGCGCGACGCGCCGGAGGCGGCCGAACGCGTCGTCCTGCCCGCGCTGGTCACCCTCGGCGTCGTCCACCTCGACCTCGCCGTCGCCTCCCACGCCGACGCCGACCATGCGGGCGCGTTGCCCGGCGTCCTCCGGGAGATCCCCGCCGACGTGGTCGCGGTGCCCCCCCGCTTCCCGCCCCCGCTGCTCGCGCGGCTCGCGGAGACGGGCGCGACGCCCCTCGTGGCCCACGACGGCGACGTGCTCCTCACGGGCGACTGGGGACGCCTGCGTGTGCTCGGCCCCGCCGCGGAACCGCCGATCGGCCGTTCGCGCAACGACCGGTGCCTCGTCCTGCTCCTCGAGACGGAGGAAGGGGCCGTCCTCCTGCCCGGCGACCGCCAGGACCTCGGCGTCGCCGACCTGCTGGCCTCGCACCCCGACCTCCACGCCGACGTGCTCGTCCTTCCGCATCACGGCCTGCCGGGCCCCGGCCTGCCTCGGCTCCTCGCGGCGACCCGCCCCGCCCTCACCCTGGCGAGCACGCCTCGCAGCGTGGCGTCGCGCTGCCCGCCCGGCACGCGCGCCACGGGGCTCCTGGGGGCCCTCGTCCTCTCGCTCGATCCGACCGGCCCTCGCCTCGAGGCTCCGTACGCCGATCGTCCCGGGGCGGTACCCTTCCCGCCGCACGTCTCCGGCTCCTCCGCCCCTTCCATGCGCGACCCCCTCTCCCTCCTGCTCGCCGCCGCGACCCTCGTGGCCGTCAGCCTCGCCTCGGCCCGGCTGCGCTGGTTGACGCCGGGGGCGAGCGCCGCGGCCGGCGTCCTGGGTTTCTCCGCCATCTTCGCCTTCGGCTGGCCCGGCCTCGCCACGCTCCTCGCCCCCTTCCTCGTGGCCACCCTCGCGGGCAAACTCCCGAGGCGCGACCCGACGGCCGGGGACGACCCGCCCCGCACCCTGCGCCAGGTCGCGGCCAACGGGCTGCCGGCGCTCGGAGGCGTCGCGCTGGCCCTCGCCGGACGTCCGGAGCTGGGCGCGCTCGCGTTCGCC
>CAZJJQ010000903.1:0-1529 GCA_964546345.1 uncultured Planctomycetales bacterium | reverse complement strand
CCTGCGGAGACGATCCGGCCCCGCGGACCCGCCCCCCCCGCAGCGAGGTCCCCCGGCCGACGGCGTCCGATCTGCCCCCGGCGGATCCGTCCGAGATCCCCGCCGTCCGGCGCAACGTGCTGCTGGTGTGCATCGACACGCTCCGCGCCGACGCCCTCGCGCCCTGGGCGACCGGCGAGCCCCTCATGCCCGAGCTCTCGGCGGAGATGGCGAGAGGCGTCGTGTTCCGCAACGCCACCGCCACCGCGCCGTGGACGGCTCCGTCCGTGGCTTCCATCGTGTCGGGGCTGCTCCCTACGAGCCACGGCGTGCGGGAGCTGGGCTCGGACCTCGCGCTCGTGCCCGCCGTCACGACCCTGGCGGAGGTCTACGGCCGCTACGGGTGGACGCCGACCGCGTGCACGGGAGGCGGTTTCGTGGGCCCCGAGCGGGGATTCCTCCAGGGTTTCGGCACCACCGTCGTGCCGTTCTCCTTCGGCGGTGCGGCGTCCCTCCTGCTCGAGAACCCCGCGCAGGTGCCCGGGAGGGCCCCCTGGTTCCTGTTCCTCCACACCTACGAGGCGCACGACCCCTACGACGCGCCTCCCGTGCGGCCCGGGCTCGCGCCCCGGCGTTCTCCCGCCCTCGACTTCGAGGCCATCGACCGCGAAGCGGAGGCCGACGGGGGGCGGTCCCTCGTCCGGCGCTTCCTGGTGGAGCCCGACGTGCGCACGCCTCTGTTCGAGACTGCGCGCGGGGTGGACCGGATGCGGAAGGTGATCCGCTGGCTCGAGGCGGGCTACCGCCACGATCCGGAGGGCGCGGCGGTCGTGCGCGAGGCGCGCGCCGCCTACGACCGAGGGCTCGTCCGCCTCGATCACGCGCTCGCGGGCTACCTCCGCGCGTGTGAGGCGGCGGGGCTGCTCCGGGATACCTACGTCGTGATCGTCTCGGACCACGGCGAAGGGTTCGGCGAGCACGGGACCCTGCACCACGGGCGTCGGCTCTACGAAGAGCTGGTGCACGTGCCGATGTCCATCCGCGGGCCCGGGTTGCCCGAGGGCAAGGTCGTCGAGGGCAGCGTCTCCACCGCCGACGTGCTGCCGACGCTGCTCGACCTGGCCGGGCTGCCGATCCCGAAGGGGGTGGACGGGCGTTCGATGCGCGCGGTGATCGAGGGGGGGGCCGGTCGCCCGGTGCTCTCCGAGGAGCGACGCACGCGGTTCGAGACCGGCCTGCCCGTGGACGACGACCTCGTCGCCGTGCGGGACGAGCGCCACAGCTGGATCCTCCTCCACGATCGCAAGACCGGCGGGTCGGTCGAGGAAGCCTTCGATCGGGCGCTGGATCCGCGGGAGGAGCGGCCGCTGCCCACCGGCGACGTGGACACGTGGTCCCCCGCGTTTCGCGACGCGGTGAGGCAGGTGCGGGAGCGGTGGAAGAAGTAGGGGCGCGGACCGGCGGTGGGAGGGCGGCGCGGCGGGTGGGGGAGGTGAGGGGCGCGGGGGCGCAGGGGGCGGCGGGACGCCGAGGCACGGGACCGGCAGGCC
>CAZJJQ010000902.1:0-1544 GCA_964546345.1 uncultured Planctomycetales bacterium | reverse complement strand
CGCCGCGCCGCACCCCCCGGGGCTCGCCTCGCCCCCGCAGCGAGATCACGGCGCACGGGGACGCGACCGGCGTGCCGGGCGCCTCCCGGCTCCCGGCCGACCTGCGCCGGCTCGCCGCCGAGGTCGAGAGGCTCCGCGGCGGGCCGGTGCGCATCGACGTGGCGTTGCTGTCCGACGCCGAGATCCGGCGCCTGAACCGTACGCACCTCCGCCACGACTGGGCGACCGACGTCGTGTCCTTCCCCCTGTCGGCCCCCGACGCCCCCCTCCTCCTCGGCGCGCTCGCCGTCAGCCGGGACACGGCGCGGCGGGAATCGACACGGCGAGGGCATGCCCCGTACCATGAGCTGATGCTGTACGTGGTCCACGGGACGCTGCACCTGCTGGGCCACGACGACCACGCGCCGCGGGCGACGGCCCGGATGCGGCGCGCGGAGCGGGAGCTCCTCGCTGCCCTGGGGCTCCCGTCGGTGTACGAGCGGCCGGAGTCCGGACGGCGGGCGCGCCGGCCGCGCAAGGAGGTCCCGTGAGCGGCGACGTCGAACGTGAGGCGGAGCGGATCCTCGAGCTCGGCATGACCACCCTCGAGCGGGTCGAGGAGGCAAAGGCCACCCACGACAAGCTGGTCGAGATGGGCCTGCGGGCGAAGAGCGTCGCCGACATCCTGGTCGAGAAGGGCTACATCGACGAGGAGCAGCGCGAGACGCTCCGGCGCGAGGACCGTCGCTTCCAGGGCCACGAACAGATCGCCGGCTACAAGCTCATCGAGCGGCTGGGCGGCGGGGCCATGGGCTCGGTCTACCGCGCGCGCCAGCTCTCGCTCGACCGCGACGTCGCGATCAAGGTGCTGGCGCCCGAGCTCGCGGACGACCCCGCCTACGTCGAGCGCTTCCTGCGCGAGGCGAAGGCGGTGGCCCGCCTCAACCACAGCAACATCATCAGCGGCATCGACGTCGGCGACGCGGACGGGGTGAAGTACTTCGTGATGGAGTACGTGGACGGCAGCACCGTCGCGGCGCTCCTGCGGCGCGGCGGGGCGCTGGACGAGGAGCGCAGCCTCCTCATCGCGCAGCAGATGGCCCGCGCGCTCGACCACGCCTACAAGAACGGGCTCGTCCACCGCGATCTCAAGCCCGAGAACATCCTGATCACGCGGGACGGCATCGCGAAGCTGTGCGACCTCGGCCTGGCGAAGCTCGAGGACCACGCCGGCCCGACGGGCGAGACCGTCCACCGCATGGGCACGCCCGACTACATGAGCCCCGAGCAGGCGCGCGGCGAGCCCAACGTGGACATCCGCAGCGACCTCTACAGCCTCGGCGCGACCCTCTACCACATGCTGCTCGGCAGCCCTCCCTTCACCGGAGGGACGGCGGCGGCGGTCATGGCGAAGCACCTGACCGAGCAGGTGAAGGCGCCGCGCCAGCTGGACCCCACCCTCAGCCCGCTCGGCGAGCTCATCGTCCTCCGCCTGCTCCAGAAGCGTCGGGAGGACCGCTATCAGACGCCCGCCGAGCTCCTCCAGAAGCTCGACGAGGCGATCC
>CAZJJQ010000901.1:0-1550 GCA_964546345.1 uncultured Planctomycetales bacterium | reverse complement strand
GGCCGTCGCGAACCCGGCGGTGAAGGACGCCCTCGAGCGCTTCGAGGCCAAGCTCGAGAAGCTCGCGGAGGAGAAGGTCCTGCGGCCGGAGGTCCGCGAGGCGCTGGAGAAGCGGCTCGAGGCGCTGAAGGAACGCGTCGAGCGGTCCGACCCCGTGCCGTGGAGCGAGGTGGACAACCTGCACGAGGCGCTCGACCGCGAGCAGGGCCGCAGCGCCGCCTCGCTCGAGAAGGCGCGCGCTGCCGCGGCCACCCTCGCGGCGAAGGACGGCCTCGGCGAGGACGCCCGCCCCGATCGCGAGCAGGCGGCGCAGGTGCTCGAGGCCGCGCGCGACGCCGGCCTCGCCGCGACGCTGCCGCCCGAGCTGCGCAAGGCCGCCGAGGCGGCGACGGGTGCCGACGGCGCCGTGGAGGCGGGACTCCTGCCCGACGATGCGAAGACGCTCGACGCCCTCGCCGAGGCCCTCGGCGCGACGGCGGGCGAGCGCCTCGGGGAGCTCGCGCAGAGCGGCGTCATCAGCCCGGACGAGCTGGCCGAGCTCGAGAAGCTCCTCGCGAACGATCCGCAGGGAAGCCCGTTCAGCGAGGCCGAGCGCGCGTGCCCCCTGTGCAAGGGCTCGCCGCAGAAGAAGGACGCCTGCCCGGGTTGAAAGGGCACCGGCGTGGCGCCCGGTGCGGGCGCGAAAGACGGTGACGGCAGGCCGGGCTCGGGCGGCGTCTCCCGCGGACGGGGCGACGCGACGCTCGAGCACACCGGCGAGACCGAAGGCGACACGAAGGGGCTGGCGCCGCAGCGGCTGCCGCCGGGGGCGAAGGCCCCGCAGCCCTCGTTCCGGCTCGGCGTCGGGCGCGGCGAGCCGACGGTGAACCCGGTCCGCGACGGGAACACGGGGGGCGCGGGGGCCGAGGGCCCCGGCGTCGCCACGTGGCATCGACGGCTCGCGCCGCACGTACGCGACGTCGTGCGCGGGTTCTTCCGCACGGCACCCGCGGGGGCCGCGCCCCCGCCGCCCCCCTCCTCCTCCACGGCGCTGCCCCCCGCGACTCCCGCGGGGATGGACGGGGGAAGCGGTACGGCGCCCGGCGGCACGGGACGGTAGGATCGCCCTCCCCTCGCGCCCGAGGGCCGGGCGAGAGGCAACGCAGGCACCGTGGAGGATGGTGGACCCATGGCGGACGCAGGCGCCGACGGACGTGGGGAGCGACTGCTGTCGCCCGAGGAGCTCGAGCCCGGGCGTTCGCGCCTGAGGACCCTGCGGGCCGCCGTCGGACAGGTGCTGCTCGGCCAGGACGACCTGCTCGACCTCGCGGTGATCGCGCTCGCGGCGCGCGGGCACCTGCTGCTCGAGGGCCTGCCGGGGCTCGGCAAGACCGAGCTGGTCAAGGGGCTCGGCGCGCTGCTCGGCCTCCCGTTCCGCCGGATCCAGTTCACGCCCGACCTGCTGCCGAGCGACGTGACGGGCGGCCCGATCCTGCAGGAGGAGGGCGGGCGGCGGCGGCTCGTTTTCCAGCCGGGGCCGCTGTTCGCGAGCTTCGTGCTCGCCGACGAGA
>CAZJJQ010000900.1:0-1558 GCA_964546345.1 uncultured Planctomycetales bacterium | reverse complement strand
TCCACCCGCTGCCCGGCGCGGCCTGGCTCGTCGCCGCGGCCCTCGCCGCCGCGGCGACCGTGCCGGGCCTCGCCCCTCCCGGCCCTTCCCCCCGCGTCACGGGGGACCGGCTCCGGCTCCGCGGCGGGGCCGCCCTGCTGCTCGCCGCCGCCGTGCTCGCGGGGCCGGTCCGGACGATGGGGCTCGGCCCCACCGGGGCCTTCGTGGTGGACGGCGCGTGGTCCCGGGTCGTGGCGGAGGACGATCCCGAGCCGCGGGCCCCGGGGCGCAGTGTGCGGCGCCTCCTGCTCGACGCGCGTCTCCACGGCGTGCAGGACCCGAAGGATCCCGGGTGGCTGGGGCTCGCCTATGCCGGCACCTACCTCGCGGCGACCGAACGCCTGCTCGACGGCCCCGTCGCCCGGGCGCTCTGCCTGGGGGGAGGGAGCTACTCCGTGCCGCGGGCGCTGCTCGCGCGGGGCCTCGCCCACCGCGTGGAGGTCGTCGAGATCGACCCGACGGTCACCCGGGCGGCGCGGGAGCGCCTGGGCCTCGCGGACGACGAACGCCTGACCGTGGTCCACGCGGACGCGCGGACGTTCGTGCGCACCGCGGCCCGCGAGCCCCTCTGCGACCTCGTCTACGCCGACGCCTTCGGCGACGTGGACGTGCCGTGGCACCTGGCGACGGTCGAGCACGCCCGCGCGGTGCGCGCCCTGATGCCGCCCCAGGGGGTCTACTTCGCGAACTGCATCGACGTGTTCGAGGAGGGCCGCTTCGTCGCGGCGTACCGCGCGACCCTGCGCGAGGTGTGGCGCCACGTCGTGGTGATCGGCCCGTCGCGGGACGACGCCATCCCCAGGAACTTCGTCCTCGTGGCCTCGGACCTGCCGCTCGACCTCGACGGCCTGGTCCGCCCCGATCCCCGCGGGGACGACCTCCCGCCCCTGCCCGTCGCCCGCTACCGGGAGGACGAGCTCGACGCCCTCGCGCGCCGCGTGGGCGCCCGACCGCTGACCGACGCCTACGCGCCCGTGGAGGCGCTCCTCGCCCCGATGCTCGAGCGGATCGCGCCCCGGTGATCACTCGGGGAACACGACGGTGTCGGGCAGCTTCGGCCGTTCGCGGCGGAACCAGCCCTTGGCGAGCAGGCGGGGGTTGCCGTCCGCATCCTTGACGAGGTCGCCCGTCACCACGACCACGTCGGCGTTGCGGAACTCGGGGATCTTGGCGAGCTTCACCGGCTCGTCGCCCGGGCCGGGCACGCTCACGCCCAGGGTGGCCTCGGCGATCTTGTCGTTGGGCGTGCAGCAGTAGTCCCAGGGCGTGAGGCAGCCCTCCGCCTCGGACTGGCCGCAATACTGGAGCGAGAGATCCGTGAGGGTGAACGCGGCGTAGCCGGGGGTCAGCTCCTTCACGCGCCCCACGACGACGACGCCCGCCTTCGGAGCCGCCTGCTTCGCGTCGAAGACGGAGAGCCCGCCCGTCGGGTCGGAGGCGAGCAGGTACGGGGTGCCGGCGACGGGCGCGGCCGCGCCCGCGGAGGGCTTCACCGCCGCGCCGGCGCCGGGTGCGGGCG
>CAZJJQ010000899.1:0-1564 GCA_964546345.1 uncultured Planctomycetales bacterium | reverse complement strand
CCCCTCGCGGACTCGCCGTCGCCGGGAGGCTCGTCGGCGTGCCTCTCAGGCACGCGGCCCTCGCCTCCGCTTCCGCGGCCGGCAACGGAGCGCGGTCTCTGGGACGACCGCGGCCGTTGGCGGCTGGGGGACGACCGCGGCCGGTGGCGGCTGGGGGACGACCGCGGCCGCTGGCGGCTGAGGGGCGACCGCGACGGTTGGCGGCTGGGGGCAGGGTGTGGTCGCTCCCGTACGGGCGCGCGGGGGAGGAGACCGCGCGCCCCGAGGATCCTTGCGGCGGGGGCGCGGGCACCTCGTACAGTCTTTTTGCCGAACGACGCCCCGACCGGCCCGTACTACCCTCGGAGGCGTACCGACGGGCCCGCGAGGGGCCCGGGAACCGACGCCCCCCGACGGGGTCCAATGCCGACGGAACCGAACCCGACGACCGTGACGCCGGATCCCGACCTCGAGCTCCTCGAGGCCTTCCGGCGCGGACGGGAGACCGCGTTCGACGACTTGGTCCGACGGCACGAGGCGCGCATCTACCGCCTGTGCGGACGGATCCTGTCGGACGACGACGCGGCTCTCGACGCCGCGCAGGAGAGCTTCGTGAAGGCCTGGAAGGCCCTGCCGCGGTTCAAGGGCGACGCGCGGTTCTCGACCTGGCTGACCCGCATCGCGATCAACCAGTGCCGCAACGAGCTCCGACGCCGGCGCACCGTGAAGCACACCCAGCCCCTCTCCCTCGACGCTCCCTCCCGCGACGGCGAGTCGTCCGCCGCGGCGGCCGTCGCCGCCCTGGGCCAAGATCCCTACGAGGCCGCCAGGGGCCGCGAGGTCGCGTCCGCGCTCTCGACGGCGCTCGCCGAGATCGACGACGAGGCGCGCGAGGTGATCCTCCTCCGCGACGCGGAGGATCTCGGCTACGAGGAGATCGCCGAGATCCTCGAGGTGCCCGTCGGCACCGTCCGCAGTCGTCTCCACCGCGCGCGTGGAGAGGTCCGGCGCCGGCTCGGCCCCGTGCTGGCCGAGCCGCGCTGAGTCGCCCCGGTCCCCGATGCCCCGTCGAGGTCCTCCGACCCCCCGATGACCCACCCGCACGACTTCGCCCTGCTCAACGACCTGCTCGACGGCCGCATGGGCTGGTCGGCGGCGGAGGAGCTCCGCCGTCGTCTCGTCGAGGAGCCGGCCCTCGGGGCGGCCTACGACGAGCTCGTGCGCATGCGGGCGGGGCTGGCTCAGCTTCCCCGGCGGGAACCGCCCGCAGACTTCCTCGCGGGCGTCCGCGCGCGCGCGGGCCTCGCCCCCCTGCCCACGATGGCGGCCGCGGCCCCGGTCCCGGGTGCGACGCCCGGAGCGGAGGAGAGCGAGGGGAGAGCCCCTTCGGCCGTCGCGAAGCCCGGTGCCGTGCTCCCCTGGCGGCGTCTCCTCCCCGCCGCCGCGGCGGCGGGGCTCCTGGTCGGCTTCGGGGCCTTCGCCCTGTGGAGCCGGAGCCTCGATCGCGAGACGCCCACGACGCTGGCGAAGGAGAACAAGGCGGACGGGGACCGCCTCTCCGGCACGGAGCGCGAGAAGCTCCCCT
>CAZJJQ010000898.1:0-1570 GCA_964546345.1 uncultured Planctomycetales bacterium | reverse complement strand
CTCCAAGAGCGCCTCGTGGGGCTCCGTCACGCGGTGCTGGCGGTGCTGGCAGCGCGCGGGCTCTCCGTGAGCAGCGCGCTCCGCGCCCGCGTGGAGGCGGCCGACGACCTCGCGGTCCTCGACGCGTGGCTCATCGCGGCGGCGACCGCGACGACCGCCGAGGACGCCATCCGCTGACGGGTCTGTTCGGCGGCGGGGCGCAGCGGTCGCTTCGTCATCGCGGGGGCGACGTGAGGCGTTGGAAGCCCGATGCCTCTTGCAGTACAACCCCGTCGATGCAACCGACCGCCGCAGGACGGGCGCCGCGTGCCGTCCATGCAGGCCCCACGCGCTCCGGCCGCTGCGCGTCCGCGGTCGTTCCCCTGGTGCTCGCGGGGGCGTTCCTGGTGCTCCCGGTCACGCTCCCGGCCCAGGTCCTCTCCCGCCCGACGACGCCGCGGCGAGCCCGGCCGAGCGCGTGGCCCGTTCTCCCCTCGGGCCACGGGTGTCCGTCGACCGCCGACGCCCTGCCCGGACGGGGCAACTTCCTGAGCATCCGAAAGTTCTCTCCCGTCCGCCCGCTCGCGGGGTGCAGCGCCCGGTGGAACGACGGGCTCCACCGGCAGTTCTTCCGCGGGAGCCCGCCGAGCCGACGGGGCATCGAGTGCCTCGGGACGACGTTCGGGGTCACGCACATGATCGACCTGCGACGCCCCGACGAGATCCTGCACGACTCCCGGTCGGGAGGATTCCGCTCCGAGGAGGAGGCCCTGGCCGACTTCAACCAAAGGCACCCGGAGCGTCCCATCCGCTACTTCAATGTCCGGACCACGCGCGAGACGCCCAGCGAGAACCAGCGGCAGATCGAGAACGTCGTTCGCTACGTGCAGGAGGCGCTGCGCGAGGACCCCGCCGCGGTCTTCTACTTCCACTGCCGCGCCGGCCGCGACCGGACCGGCGTGATGGTCGCCGCCATCGAGTCGGTGGTGGGCGAGTGCCCCTGGCCCGAGGTGCGGAGGCAGCTCTTCTCGTACCGATTCGCCCGAAACTACGCCCGCCCCCTCCTCTACCCGCTCCGGCGCGCCATCGGGTTGGACCCCTGAGCGTCGCCGCGGGGGGCGGCCTACGCGTCGCGCCGCACGCGGAGCTGCACCAGCGCCCCCGTCGCGGGCTTCACCGCGTGGCGCTCGGCGAAGACCACGCTCTTCTCGCTCGACTCGCCCGGCGGGAGCGGGCGGACGAAGTCCGGGAGGAGGGGCGCGAGGTCGACCTGGAAGGGCCGGATCTCCGCGTCGCCGTAGGTCTCCACGTAGATGCGCCGGACGCCCATGCAGTAGGGGTCGAAGCTGCACGACCGGCAGCGCTCGGGCTTCACGAACTGGTCTTCGTAGTCCGGGCTCCGGTAGATGTTGCGGAGGTTGTTGGCGTAGTAGCGCATGTCGCCGTCGAGCATGCACGGGGGGTAGGCGCCCTGGCCGATCATCCCGCCGAAGCCCACGTTGGCGTCGAGGCAGTAGTCGAGGGCCTCGCGCATGTACGGCTTGATCTCGTCGAAGCGCGGCAGCACCCAGGTGTAGACGAGGTCGCTGAT
>CAZJJQ010000897.1:0-1578 GCA_964546345.1 uncultured Planctomycetales bacterium | reverse complement strand
CCCCCCCCCCCCCCCCCCCCCCCCCCCCCCCCCCCCCCCCCCGCCTCCGTACTGCCTCCGTACTGCTAGTCGTTCTACGTCGGCGACGACGCCATCGTGCGCTCTTCGTCGCTCGGGGCCCCGGCCCACGCGCGCAGCCGCTCGAGCTCCGCGTCCCAACGGGGCGTGCACCGAAGTTCGAGGAAGGCCGCGAAGCAGAAGTCGAGGTCCTCGTAGAGCCGGCGGACGGCCGACAGGGAGGCGCCCAGGCGCTCGTCGGGCTCGTTGATCTCGGTCGCGGGCAGGCGCACCGCGGAGAGGTCGAAGTCCTCCGCGCGCAGCGTGAGCGCCGTCTCCTCCTCGCCGCGGGCGAGCAGCAGGCGCGCAGCCGTGACCACCTTGCCGTTGCGCAGGGCCACCTTGCCCTCGGCGCTCGCGGCGGGCATGCCGGCCCGCAGCGTCGTCTTGCGCGCGGCGGCGCGCTCGCCCTTGAGCTCGAGGAACTCGTCCACGTGGACGTAGACCGAGGAGCCGTCCTTGCGGAGGAACTCGGGATCGACGCTGGCGCGCCACCACATCCACGTGAGGAACTCGGGCCCCAGCCAGTCCATCCCGCCGCGCTCGTCCACGGGCTTGTCCATGCGACGGATCACTGGAACACCTCCTCGTTGGCGGCAGCCTCGTGCGCCGCGGCCTCGGCGGGCGCCCGATTCCCGGGCGCGGTGAGCCCGCGCAGGCTCGCGCGCGGCGTCGTTTCGCGGGGGAGGGCCTCGAACGGGGTGCCGAACTCGGCGTGCCGTAGGGCGGCGAGGGACTCGCTGCCGCGCTCGCCCAGGAGCTCGAGGGCGCGCTGGTAGGGCGTCAGGGCCGTCAGCGTCACGTCGAACGTCTCGCAGAAGAGCGTGCGGAACGTCTCGTTGGCGGGCTTGCCGAGCGACCCGAAGAGCAGGATCCGCTCCTTCGGGTAGAGGAGCACCGGGTGCACCTCCATCGTCGGGTTCGTGTTGCGGAGGAGCTCCTCGGAGAGCGCCCGTCGCAGCTCGGCCTTCTCGTCGCGCGACATCCGCCCGCCGGCCTTCGGGCGCGAGCCCTCCGGCGCGATGCCCGTGCCCTCCGCCGCGGCCTCGGCGTCCTTCTTCCGGCCCCGCATCTCGAGGTCGATCATGGCCCGCAGGAGCCGCGAGTTCACGCGGCGCTTGTCGATCCGGAGCGCGAAGACCGAGCAGGGGCCCCGGCTCGTCGAGCCGTCCGCGAACCTCGAGTCGAGGCAGTTGTCGGCCGTCACCCAGCCGAACGTGCGCTCCTCGTTCGCCGAGAGGGGCTGGAAGCGCCGGTCGGTCAGCCGTTCGGTGAACTTCGGGTCGTGGATCGACGGCAGGTCGCCTTCGATGCGGTAGCGCCGGGCCGACAGCGAACGCAGGGTGAAGCTCATGCGCCGGACAGTAGCGTCCGGGGGGGACGGTCCGCGGCGCCTCGGCACGGCGGGCCCTGCGCGCCCCTCCGCCCCCGCACGCCCCCACCTCCCTGACGCGGCCGCCGGCGGGATCCGCCGACGCCGCCGACGCCTACGCCTTGCGCGCCGACGACGCCCGCCGCTGC
>CAZJJQ010000896.1:0-1581 GCA_964546345.1 uncultured Planctomycetales bacterium | reverse complement strand
CGCATCCACCTTGCGTCGGGCTCACGAGCCACGCCTTCGGCGATTTCCTCACGCCCTGACCCCTCGAGGCGGCGCCCGCGGGGCCACCCGCGGGGCTTAGCCTTGCCCGCGGCCTCACCGCACCGCCACCTTCAGCACCGCGCCTCCCGCGCCGAGGGGCGCGCTGATCCGGACGAGGTCCGAGCCGTCGGGCTCGACCGCGTAGAGCTCGTCGAGGTTCGGCGTGTCGAGGTCGCCGACGAACACGACCCGCCCCCCGATCGCCACGTGGACCTCCTGCGTGACGTGCCCGGGCCCGCCGAGGTGGGAGAGGTTCGTCCGCGGCCCGCCGCCCGCCGGCGCGCAGAACAGGTCGAACGTGTTCGTGCCGTCCACGTCCGCCCGGAACAGCACCCGGGCGCCGTCGGAGGTGAACGAGGCCGAGAACACGTACCCGTTCGGCACGATCGCGCCCGAGACCGTGGTGCGCGGCCCGCCGCCGACCGGGACCGTGAAGGCCTCGGCGTGCCCGTCGACGACGAGGTCGCCGCGGAACGCGATGCGGTCGCTCGTCGGCGAGAAGGAGAACCCCTGGACGGTGCCGGTCGCGGCGTGGGCGCCCGACACCTTCGTCGCGCCGTCGGCGACGAGGGTGTCGGTCACGTACAGGTCGAGGACCTCGTCCACCTCCTGGTCGGCGGTGTAGGCGATGCGCGTGCCGTCGGGCGTCCACCCGAACTCGTACACGTCCCCGACCGTGAGCAGCCCGACCACGGGCATGGGCCCGGAGAGGCGGATCCGCGCGAGCCCGCGGGCATCGGCCGCGAAGAGCTCGTACACGCCGTCCTGGAGGAGGTCGCCCCGGAACGCGATGCGCGTCCCGTCGCCCGACCACGTCACCGCCGAGACGTCGCCCCCCGCGACCATCGCCCCCGAGACCTGGCGCAGGTCGCCGCCCGCCGCGAGGTTGGTGAACCCCTCGTGGCGCCCGGCCTGGATCGCGTCCGCCGTCCACGCGATCCGCTCGGAGGTGGGCGACCACCGCGGGGCGTACGCGGACCCGCCGGGCACGAGGGGGCCCGAGAGCTTCACCCAGCCGGTGCCGTCGAGCCGCACGGTGAACAGCTCGTAGCTCCCCGCCGACTCCAGGTTGCCGACGAACGCGACCCGCTCCCCGTCCGGCGCGAAGAGGGCGTCGGACACGTCGCCGCCCGCCACCAGGGCCGGCGGCGTCAGCCGCAGCGGCGCCGAGGCCCCGTCGCGCAGCACGTAGCCGGCCTGCTCGGCCGCCACCTCCTCGTTCGAGACGTACGCGAGGTCGGCCCCCGCCTTCGACCACGTGAACAGGACGACGTGCCCGTCGCTGACGAGCCGGCCCGGCTCCTCCTCCACGCCCGGCGTCACCACGTACAGCTCGAGGGCGCCGTCGCCGTCGAGATCGGCGCGGTAGGCGAGCCGGCGATGGTCGGCGCTCCACGCGAAGTCGATCACGTCGAGGCCCGTGAGCGCGACACCCGACACGGGCCGCGCCCCGCCCGACTCCACGTCCGTCACGTACAGCCGCGTCGGCGCGCCCGCCGTCGCCCTCGCCGCGTAGGCGAC
>CAZJJQ010000895.1:0-1591 GCA_964546345.1 uncultured Planctomycetales bacterium | reverse complement strand
ACGAGCGGGTGAAGCTCGACGAGATCGACCTCGTCGTCTTCCTCCTGTGGAGCCGTCTCGGGACGCCCCTCGGCGGGAGGTACGCGACGGAAGGCCGCAACCCGACCGGTACGGAGTGGGAGTTCGAGCAGGCACTCGCGGCCCATCGCCGGCGCAAGTCGCCCGATCTCCTGGTCTACCGGCGCACGTCCGAGCCCGCGCTCCCCTCCATCCAGAAGGACCCTCAGGGCTTCGAGGAGGCCACGCGGCAGTGGAAGGGCGTCGAGGGCTTCTTCCAGCGCTGGTTCCGCGGCGCCGACGGCTCGTTCACGGCCGCCTTCGGCACGTACGGCACCCCGGACGGTTTCGAACAGAACTTCGAGCGCCATCTCCGAGCCCTGGTCGCGCAGCGCCTCGCCCACGCCGACGACGGGGGCCCCGCCTGGACCGGGGCGCCCTTCCGGGGGCTTCTCGCCTTCGACGTGGAGCACGCGCCGATCTTCTTCGGCCGGGCGAAGGCGACGTTCGAGGCCCTGCAGGCCCTCCGGGAGCAGGCCGCCCGCGGTCAGGCGTTCCTCCTGATCCTGGGCGCGAGCGGCGCCGGCAAGTCGTCCCTCGCGCGCGCGGGCGTGCTCGCCAGGCTCTCGCGACCCTCCGAGGTGGAGCCCGAGGCCGCGCCCGGGTTCGTCGTACGTGCGATCTTCCGACCGGGCGACGGGGCGACGCCGTTTCAGAGCCTCGTGGCGGGGCTGACCGACCCGAAGGCGTTCGGGGCCGGGCCTGGGAATGGGGGGGGCTCGGGGGACCGGGCCGACCTGGTGCGGGCCGTTCAGGAGAGCCCGTCCGCGGCGGTGGCGTTCGTCAAGGATCGCTTGGCGGCCTGCGCGGCCGACGCCGCGACCCGGGATCGGCTGGACGCGCCGCCGGTGGGACGCCTCGTGCTGCTCGTGGACCAGCTCGAGGAGCTCTTCACGCGGATCGCGGCACCCGAGGAGCGTCGGGCGTTCGCGAGGGTGCTCGACGCGCTGGCCCGGAGCGGGGTGGTTTGGGTGGTCGCCACGCTCCGCAACGACTTCTACGGGCGGCTGGCCGAGGTGCCCGAGCTGCTGGCGCTCAAGGGCGATCAGGGACCCTACGACCTGCTGCCGCCCGACGCCGCCGAGATCACCGAGATGGTGCGGGTGCCGGCGGAGCGGTCGGGGCTGGTGTACGAGCGCCGCGAGCGTTCGAGCGAGGCGCTCGACGATGCCCTGATCGCTGCGGCTGCGAGGGCGCCCGGCGCGCTCCCGTTGCTCCAGTTCGCCCTGGAGAGCCTGTACGAGGCGCGGGACGGGCAGACGCTGACGTGGCGCGCCTACGACGCGCTGGGGGGGCTCGAGGGAGCCCTGACCCGACGTGCGGAGGCCACCTTCGCGGCGCTCGACCGGGAGGCGCGGGACGCGCTCCCGCGGCTCGTCCGCAGCCTGGTCGAGGTGAGCGCGAAGGACGATGGGGCCGTGGCCCGCCGCAAGCCGCTGCGGGCCGACCTCGCGCGCGACCCCGCGGTGGCGCGGCTCGTGGACGCCCTCCTCGAGGCGCGACTGCTCGAGAGCGACAAGGACCTCGCCGGACG
>CAZJJQ010000894.1:0-1591 GCA_964546345.1 uncultured Planctomycetales bacterium | reverse complement strand
GCCTCGGCCGCCCCGCCGACGTCGAGGAGGATCCGGCGCCGCTCCACCTCGGGCACGGACCCGCTGCCGAGGCCCCCGAGCACGGCGGACAGCCCCGCCACCTCCCGCTCGAAGGCCTCCGGGAACGCCGCGATCGGCGACGGGGGGCGCGGGTCGCGCAGGGCGGCCTCGATCGCCGCCCGGAGCGCGGTCACCCCTTCGCCGCGGTGGGCCGCGAGCGGCACCACCGGCACCCCGAGCCCCGCGGAGAGGGCCCCCACGTCGATCTCGTGCCCACGCGCGCGGGCGACGTCGGTCATGTTCAGGGCGAGCACGACGGGCAGACCGGCCTCGAACACCTGGCTCGCCAGGTAGAGGTTGCGCTCCAGGTTGCTCGCGTCCACCACGACGACCACGGCGTCCGGCCGCGGCGTGTCCACGCGCCGCCCGAGCAGCACGTCCACCGCCACCATCTC
This sequence comes from uncultured Planctomycetales bacterium, assembly GCA_964546345.1. Classification (GTDB taxonomy): domain Bacteria; phylum Planctomycetota; class PLA2; order PLA2; family JAEUHO01; genus JAYTCP01. The sequence continues at coordinate 1,136 of CAZJJQ010000894.1, read as the reverse complement.
GTCGGGGGAGCGCGCGGCGAGGCTGTAGGTGCCCGGCAGGTCGAGGACCGACGCGCCCTCGACGCCAGCGAGCGGGCCGGTCTTCTTCTCGACCGTCACGCCGGGGTAGTTGGCCACGCGGGCCCGGTAACCCGTCAGCGCGTTGAAGATCGTGGTCTTGCCCGTGTTGGGATTGCCGAGCAGCGCCACCGTCCACGCGCCCGCGCGAGGCGGCGGCGCCGCGGAAGCGCTCCCGGGGAGAGCCACGGTCACGCTCCTCCGGTCCGCGTCACGCGGACGCTGCGCGCGTCGGCGACCCGCAGCGAGAGGAGGTAGCCCCGGACACGCACCTCCATCGGATCGCCCAGCGGTGCGAAGCGCACCACGGACACCTGCGTCCCCGTCGTGAGGCCCATCTCGAGCAGGCGCTGCATCGACGCGCCGGCACCGGTCACCGCGTCGATCCGGGCCGTGTCTCCCTTGCGCAGGTCGGCCAGCGTGACGGAGGCGGGGGGGGGCGGGCTCGCAGGCGCGCCCGGGGTCACCGGACGCTGACCCGGACGGCGCAGGTGAGCTCGGGGCCGAGGCCGATCCGGGTCTCCCCCACCTGGACCGTGGCACGGGTGCCCGCGCGCAGCACCGTCAGGCCCGCCCCCACGCCGAGCCCGAGGGCGGCGAGCCGCTCGGTCGTGGCGGGGTCGGTCGCGTGGCCGACGACGATGCCGCGGGCACGTGTCGCCATCTCGGCGATCGGCACGATCGAGGGGAGCGCCTGGACGGAAGGGGAGGGGTTCATGGGATGGCCTGAAATTGAGAATCGTTCTCAACTCTGCCCCAAGTATAGCCCCCCGGCGCTGGAAGTGGAGGGAATCCCCGGGGGACGGGGAACTCGGGGGAAGCCCCCTCCGGCACAGGTCGGGCCATCCCCTGGGAACGCTCCCGCCTGCGGTCGCACGGAGGAGGGGGGCGCCGGGGGCCGGGCCCGGTCCTTGGGAAACCCGATCCTCCGGTGGGCGAGATCCCCCCGACCTCCTTGGGGTGCGGAGGTCGGCCGGCCCTTGGACTCGATGGCCGGGCTCCGCCGGGATGGTGCGCGGTGAGGGAGTCGAACCCCCAACCGTCAGATCCGAAGTCTGATGCTCTATCCAGTTGAGCTA
>CAZJJQ010000893.1:0-1592 GCA_964546345.1 uncultured Planctomycetales bacterium | reverse complement strand
GTCGGTGGCGTTCTACGCGGCTGCCCTCCGCGCCCTTCGCCGGCGGGGCGTCGCCCGACGAGGGACGGAGGCCCCCCTCGCGTACGCGGCCCGGGCCTCCGGCGCGCTCGACACGGGGGAGGCCCGCGCGCTACAGGCCGCGACCGCGGCGTTCCTCCGGGTCCGGTACGGCGGCGGCGGCGGTCCGCCCGAAGGCGAAGCGGACGCCTGGGCCGCCACCCTCCGGGGGAGGCGCGGTCTTCCGAAGGGTGGACAGACCGCCGCGGCGGGCCTACGCTGACCCCTTCGACCCCGACTCCCGGATGGAACCATGGCTCCCAACTACCGCCTCGTGAAGAAGGCCAACCACGGCCGTCGCCCCTGCAACCGCCGCGCTCGGATGAAGAAGGCGATCAAGACGCCGAGGTAAAGGGCTCGGCCCGGTTCGTCGCCTCGGACCCGCGCAGGTCGCATCGGCGCCGCGCGGGTCGTTTCGTTGCATTCGGGGAGAGGGGCGTTCCGGGAGGGGGGCCTCCGGGATGGGCCGCCCCCGGGTTCAGGGGGCGGGGGCGCCATCCGACCTCCGTGCGTGTGAGACCGCTCCGCCCCGCCTCGCGCGTGTTCGCCCTGCTCCTCGCCCTGACGGGGGCCGGCGGCTGCCGTGGGCTCTGGGACCGGCCGTACGACGCGGGCCCCGCCGACGCGTGGACAACCCTGCCGCCGCCGCGGCGTTCAGCCCCGGCCGTGCCTGCCGAGGTCGCCCCGCCCCCCCCGGAACCCCTGGGGGAGCGGGTGGACTCGGTCGAGGTCGTGCCCCCGCCGCCCCCTGCCGTACCGAAGGAGGTCGCCCCCCGGTCGCCCTCGGGCCCCGCGCCCACGGTCGAGGATCGGGCCACCTTCGACGAGGTGAACCGTGTGCGCGTGGGGCGCGGGCTGCGGCCGTTCCGGTGGAACGACCGGCTGTTCCGCGCGGCCTACGACCACAGCGCCGAGCAGGCGCGCCACGGGTACATGGGCCACGGCTCGCCGGATCCGGCGCGCGATGCGCTGATCGACCGCATGCGCCAGGCCGGCTGCGCTCCCGCGGGCCAGTGGGCCGAGGTGGTGGCCTGGGGCTACGAGGGGCCCGCGAGCGTCACCCTCGGGTGGATGAACAGCTCGGGGCACCGGAAGATCCTGACGGACCCGACCCTCGAAGAGGCGGGCTTCGCGCGGGTCGGCGACTCCTTCACCGGGAACTTCTCCGCGCCCCCGATGCGGCGGTGACCCGGCGGGCTACGTCGCCGGGGCTCCGTCGCCGACGCCCTCGACGGGAGGGTCGTCCGCGGTGGGCGTCTCGTCCGTGGGGGCCGCCGGGGTCTCGCCCGCGCGCCGACGGGCGGCCACCACGCGGAGCACCTCGAGCGCGCGGCGGTGGTCGGCCAGCAGCGCCGCGTGGAACGTCAGCCGCTCGCCCGTGCGCGGATGCGGGAAGGTGAGGCTCGCCGCGTGGAGCGGCGTGCGGACGAGCCGCGCCGCGGGACCGCCCTTCGGATCGACCAGGCGCCACCCGCTGCGGCGGCCGTAGAGCGGGTCCACGAGGAGGGGCGTGCCCAGCGCGGCGAGGTGCAGGC
>CAZJJQ010000892.1:0-1596 GCA_964546345.1 uncultured Planctomycetales bacterium | reverse complement strand
AGGGCGGCTTCCTGACGTACAGCCTCGCGATGAACTACCCCGACCGGTTCGCGGGCGCGTTCCCGGTGTCGGGCGGGCTGATCTTCCAGGCCGAGCCGTCCGCGTACGAGGACGCCGCGCTGCGGGCGGCGCAGCGGCGCCTGCCGTTCGCCATCGTGCACGCGAGCAACGACGGCGTCGTCGACTTCTCCCTGGGCGCGTACGCGCACCAGGCGTTCCAGGCCGCGGGGTTCCCCGCGCTCCGGCTGTTCTCGAGCGACACGGCGGCGCACATGTTCGCGATGCTGCCGGTGCGGGACGCGATCCTGTGGCTCGACGCGCTGTCGGGCGACGACCCGGAGGCCCTCGCGGCCTTCGGCGAGGCGCAGGCGGCGACGGGCGCGTGGCGCGACGTGGCGGCGGCCGTCGTGCGCGCGAAGGCGCTCGCGAAGGGGAAGGCGTCCGCGCGCGTGGCGGCCCTCGAGGCGCGGCTCGACGCGGAGGCGAAGGGCAAGGCGGCCGAGTACGCCACGGCCATCGCGAAGAACGCCGACCGCTCCTGGGTGGACGGGTTCCTCGAGTACCGCGGGCAGTTCGAGTTCGCCGAGGCCGCGAAGCCGGCCATGGACGCGTACGAGGCCCTGCGCAAGAAGCACCAGCCCGAGGCCGACGCCCGCCAGCAGGCGGGACGGCAGGCGATGCAGAACGGGGACGAGGCCGCGGGCTGGGCCGCGTACCAGGAGATCCTCGACTCCTGGTACGCCTCAACGTGGTACCCGCAGGTCAAGCGCTGGATCGCGGAGCGCGACGCGAAGAAGTGAGCGTGCGGCGGGCCGGGGCCCTCAGGGGACGGGGGCGAACCGTCGCCACCACGCGGCGTCGACGCCCACGGTCGCCCGCGGGGTCGGGTGGACCCCGAGCGCGGCGAGCTCGCGCAGCACCGCGTCGCACGCCGCCTCGAGCGCGCCCTCGAGCGTCGGGGAGAGCCCGGGCCCGTCCCCGAGGTCCTCGGCGACGATGCCCACGAGCCGCACGTACGAGGGGCCGCGCCCGTCCAGGTCGGCGAGGACGAGGGCGTCGTCCACGCCGGCCTCGTGGGAGGTGACGCGGGGGCTCGGCCGCAGGGTCCCGGTCGATCCGCGCAGGCCCGTCGGGTCGAGGACGCGGATGCTCCCGGCCGCGCTCCGATCCACGATCGCGTCCACGAACACCACGGCGTCCCGCTCGACCAGCATGTCCACGAGGTCGAGCCCGGGCGTGCCGAGGTCCATCACGAACACGTCGGGCGGGAACTCGTACCGGGCCTCGAGCCGCGCGATCACGGCGGGCCCCGCGCCGTCGTCGCGGCGCAGGACGTTGCCGAGCCCGAGGAGCGCGATCCTCACAGGACCTTGACCTGGCCGATCTCCCGGCCGGAGGCGTCGTAGGTGTGGCAGGCGCACGCCATGCAGGGGTCGAACGAGTGGACGGTGCGCAGCACCTCGAGCGGCTTCTCCGGGTCGGCGACCGGGTTGTCGAGGAGCGCGGCCTCGTACGGCCCCACGGCGCCCGAGGCGTCGCGGGGGCTCGCGTTCCACGTGGTGGGCACGACGGCCTGGTAGTTCTTGATCTTGCCGG
>CAZJJQ010000891.1:0-1596 GCA_964546345.1 uncultured Planctomycetales bacterium | reverse complement strand
GAGGCAGGCCCGGGCGGCCGCGTCGGACGGGTCGGCGGCCGCGCCCGGGATCCCGCGGCGCACGGTCTCCGCGGGAGCGAGGACCGCCACGGACGTCGCCCCGACGACCACGAAGAGCTCGCCCGCCCGCAGCACGTCCCCCGTGGGCGGCCCCTCCTCGTCGAGGCGGCGCACGACCTTGCCCGGTCGCCACACGCCCCCCCCCGAGCCGGGGGCGTCGGCCGCGAGGAGCGCGTCCCGACGTGCGACCACCACCCGTCCTCCCTCCACGTGGGGACGTCCCCGCGGAGCGATGGGCTCGGGCGCCGCCGGGCCGGGGTCGGAGCCTCTCGTCTCGGGGCCGCGCGCCCACCCCGAGAACGAGGCCCGTCCCACGACCTCCCCGCGAGCCGCCGTGCGGAGCTCGAGCTCGCGGGGCGCCCCCGAGAATCGCAGCCACAACCCACCATCCCCGTCGGGCTGCAGATCGAGGAGGTGCTGTGCCTGCGGCGCGTCGTCCACGCCCTCGAGGAGCACGGGCTCCGGTCGGGGGGCCGCGATCCATCGGAGTCGCCCGGTGCCGGCCTCGAGGGCGCAGGGGAGCGACGCGTCCTCCGGCGCGAGGAACCAGGCCCCGAGGCCCGCCAGCGGCACGTTCGTGCGCGCGTGCAACCGCTCCGGGGGGATGACGATGGCCTCCGGGCCGCGCAGGCGCCAGCCGGGCACGGCATGGACCCAGCGCAGCCTGCCGTCCTCGGCCCCGACGCCCGCGATGGTGCCGGCCCCCGTGACGACGCACACCTCGCCGGACAGGATCGCGGGCCGCTGCGCACGCGGCAGGCTGCGCACGAGGGTCTCGGTGAGGGCCCGCTCCTTGACCGGGATGGGCGGCGCGATCGCGCTCTCGCCCCTCCCGATCCAAGAGACGAAGCGGGGCCGCCCGGTGACGAGGTCCAGGCACGCGAGCCACGTCTCCACGTCGCCACGGCGGGCGGCGACCACGACGTAGACACGACCGTCGGCCACGAGCGGCGGGGAGACGACGCCCACGTCGGGCGCGCCCAGGACGGGATGCGTCTCCCCGATCCCCCCCGTGAACCACCGGGGCGCGCCCGTCCGCGCCTCGAGCGCGAAGAGCCGCGTCCGCGCCTCTTCGCCCAGGCGCCGCTGGTGCACCGGCTGTCCGCGATACTCGAACATGCCCGTGGCGGGCGGGTCCCCGAGCACGGCGAGCACCAGGTCGTCCACCGGCACGACCGCGCGCACCGGCTCCTCCCGGGCCTTGTAGCGCTGGGCGGCCGCGTAGTCGCGGTCGAGCTCGCCGGCGGGAAACCGCCAGCGCTCGAGCCCGGTGGCCAGGTCGAGGCGCCGCACGCGACGCTCCTCCGCGAGGAACAGCGTTCCGCCGACGACCGCGGCGGCGCTCGACGGCGGCTCGTCGGGATCCGGCGGCATCTCCAGCGCGAGCCCGGGATCGACGAGGGATCGTGACCAGAGCGTGGCGACGGCGTCGGGCAGGCCCCGGGCGGGTGCGACGGCGGCGGCCCGCGCCTGCAGCCGGCGTCGCACCTGCGCCCTCGCCTCGGCGACGGCGTCCCCCACGGTCAGGATCACCCC
>CAZJJQ010000890.1:0-1599 GCA_964546345.1 uncultured Planctomycetales bacterium | reverse complement strand
ATCGAGCCCGATCGGTCGGGAGCGCATCTCCCCCGCATCGGGGGGGGCCGTGACGGCCTCTACGATTTCTTCACAGCCACTCAGTTCACCGTGGGATCGACGCGCGGTGGGAGGAGGAGGGGCCCGCTGCGCGCCTTCCTGTCGAGGACCTCGAGGACGAAGTCGAGGCGTCGGAGCACGTCGGTCTCGGCGAGGACCTGGTAGCGCTCCTCGGGCTCGAGCTCCGCCGCCTCCGCGACCGCGTCGGCGAGCCGGCCCACCCCGCCCGAGGCGCCCCGGACCTGGTGGGCGATCTGGCGGATGCGGCCCACGCGGCCGCGACGGCCGGGGATGCGGTCGAGCGCCTGGTGTAACCGTTCGTCGAGCTCCCGGTCGGCGCCGTCGCGCACCTCGTCGGGCAACACCGTCACGCGCACCTTGCGGTACGGCGCGGCCTGGGTCTCCTCGACCACCTCCGCCCGGAACAGGCCGTAGAGCAGCAGCTTGAAGCGTCCGTCGGCGAGGCGCTCGTGGTTGACGATGGAGCCGACGCAGACCCGCTCGTGGAACGCCGGGGAGGCGTTGTACTGGGTCTCCCACCCGGGCTTGAGGAGCGCCATGGCGATGAGGCGCTCGCCCTCGAGCGCATCGGCCACCATGCGGCGGTAGCGGTCCTCGAAGATGAGGAGGGGCACCACCGTGTCGGGCAGGAGCACCAGGCTCGGCAGCGGGAAGACGGGGACCTCGCCCGAGAAGGCCTGAAGGACGGCGTCGGCGTCGAGCGGCGGCTCTGCCATGGCCCCAGTCTACCGACCGGGGGGCGCCGCCGCCGCGGGTGTGGTTCCATGGGCGGATGGAGCGCGCGCACCTCCTCGATCTCCTCGCGGCCGTGGGGCGCGGCGACCTCGCCCCCGCGGAGGCGGCCGAGCGGCTCGCGAGCCTCGTCGGCCCGGCGGGCGGCGCCGTCGCCGGGGTCGGGAGCGGGCCCGCCGTCGCGCACGTCGATCACCACCGCGCCGTGCGCTGCGGCTTCCCGGAGGTGGTCTGCGGGCCGGGGAAGACGCCGGACGACCTCGTGCGCATCGCGCGCGAGATCCTCACCCGATCGGATCGCCTCCTCGTGACGCGCGTCGAGGGCGAGCCGCTCGCCCGGCTGCTCGCGGCGGTGCCCGATGCCGAGCACCACGCTCGCGCGCGGGCCGTGACCGTGAGGAGGGGGGCGCGGGGGGAGGGACGGCCCGGGATCGCGATCGTCTCCGCCGGGACCGCGGACGTGCCCGTCGCCGAGGAGGCGCGGGTCACGGCGGAGGCGCTCGGCGAGGCGCCGGTGGCGATCTACGACGTGGGGGTCGCCGGCCTGCACCGGCTCCTCGCGCGCCACGGCGACCTGCGCCGCGCGCGCGTCGTGATCGTCGTGGCGGGCATGGAGGGTGCGCTCGCGAGCGTCGTCGGCGGGTTGGTGGATCGCCCCGTGATCGCGGTGCCCACGAGCGCGGGCTACGGCGTCAGCCTCGCGGGGGTGACGCCGCTGCTCGCGATGATGACGTCGTGCGCGCCCAACGTGTCGGTGGTGAACGTGGACAACGGGTTCGGCGCGGGCTACGTGGCGGCGCTCATCAA
>CAZJJQ010000889.1:0-1601 GCA_964546345.1 uncultured Planctomycetales bacterium | reverse complement strand
TCCCCGCCCCCTCCTTCCAAGCCTCCGCCGACCGCGCCTCCGCCCTCCCCGCGCCCGCCGTCCCCCGCGCCGACGCCGGGAACGCTGCCCCCGCCGCGGCACATCCCCGGGGGCACGGGCCCCTCCTCCCGCTGACGCCCCCGTGCACCGCCACCTCGTACGGAGGCTCTGGCTCGTGCTCCTCGGCCTGACGGTGGGCTGCGGCTACTCGTCGCGCCGACTCGTGGACGCGCCCGGCGTGCGCACCGTGGCGGTGCTGCAGTTCGAGAACGACACGTACCGGCGGGACCTCGAGTTCCGCCTCACGCGGGCGCTGGCGGAGGAGGTCCGCGCCCGCACCCCGTGGCGCATCGCCACGCCGGGCACGGCGGACGCCCTGCTGACGGGCACGATCCGGAGCGCGGAGACCCGGGTGCTCGCCGAGGACAAGGACTCCAACCCGATCTCGAAGCGCTTCAAGCTGGTGGTGGACGCCCGCCTCGTCGATCGTGCGACCGGGCGGGTGATCGCCACCGTGTCGAGCACCGAGAGCCAGGAGTTCGCCGACGGCTACTTCGGCGAGAGCCTCGACGGCTCGGCGACCGACTCCGTGATGCAGAGCCTCGCGGAGGCCGTGGTCGCGGGCTTCGAGCGGCCGATCGGCGCGCCCGACCGCGTGCCCGTGCCCGACCCGCGTCCCGTCCGGGTTCGCTGACGCCCAACCGCCCGGGAGGGAACGGCAGGCGGGGGGCCCTCCCCGGGGACACGGGTACACTCCGGCCATGGACGAGCCTCGCCCTTCCGAACCCCGAACGGACGCCACCCGCACCGGCCGCCCCCGGCGCAACGTCCCGATGATGCTGCTCATCCTCGGGCTCCTGGTGATGGGGCTCCTGCTCTTCAACGTCCGGACGGGCGCGGACGAGATCAAGCTGACCCTCTGGCAGCTGAACGAGCAGATCGTCAACCCCCCGGTGGACGCGAACCTGCCCAGCGGGGGCGCGGAGCCCGGATCGAAGGGCGCCCGGATCGTCGAGCGGCTCACGATCCTGGGAGGCACGCAGGTCCGGGGCGAGTACGTCCCGGAGTACCGGCCCTACCGCACCTTCTTCGTGGAGTTCACGGGCACGAAGGAGGCGAACAGCCTCGACGCGAAGATGAAGGAGAAGTGGGTCGAGAAGCTCGGCGCCCGGAACGTGAAGGAGGAGCCCGAGGCGACGGGGGTCGCCCAGATCCTCCTGCCGCTCCTCCCCTGGCTCCTGATCGGCCTCGTGTTCTGGTTCGTCCTCCTCCGCAACGCCCGCTCCGGCGGCGGACCGGGGGGCGTCCTCAACTTCGGCCGCTCCCGCGCCCGGGTCTACATCAAGGAGAAGGTGGCCACCTCGTTCGACGACGTGGCGGGGGTCGAGGAGGCGAAGTCCGAGGTCGCCGAGATCGTCGAGTTCCTCAAGAACCCGGGACGCTTCACCAAGATCGGCGCGCGCATCCCCCGCGGCGTGCTCCTCGTGGGCCCTCCCGGCTGCGGCAAGACCCTGCTCGCGAAGGCCATCGCGGGCGAGGCGGGCGTGCCGTTCTTCTCGATCTCGGGCTCCGACTTCGTGGAGATGTTCGTCGGCGTCGGC
>CAZJJQ010000888.1:0-1603 GCA_964546345.1 uncultured Planctomycetales bacterium | reverse complement strand
CGGGAAGACCCCGGCGCAGCTCACGGCCGAGGACATCGACCGCATCAACGACGCGATGCCCGCGCCGTTCCGCCTCGTCTTCTAACCCTCAGCGACACCCCCCGGAGCCCCTTCCGTGACCGACATGATCGACGCCACCCCTCCCGCCCCGCCGCCCGCCAAGAAGCCTCGCAAGGCCCGCCCTGCCAAGGAACAGCCCGCCCCCAAGCGCCCCCGCGCGCCCCGCACCACGCCCGCCCGTACCCTGCGTCGCCGCGTGGACGACCTCGGCCCGTGCTTCCTCGAAGCGTTCGACCGCCGACGCGCGACTGGTGGCGAGCGGTTCATGGAGGAGGTGCGCGCGGCGCTGGACGCCCGCGACCAGCTCGCCGCCGCCCGCCTCAAGAACGACGCGGCCCGTCGCGCGCTGGCCGAGGCCGCGACGGCGCTCGTCGAGGCGGAGAAGGTCGAGGCCAACTCGCGCGCCGTGCTGGACCGCCTGACCGCGACCGCCAAGACGCTGGCCGGGCTGGACGGTGACGACGTGGAGCCCGACGCCCCGACCGGGACCGACGCGGACCCGCTCGCCTAGATCCTCTCGCCCCTTGCGCGGTGCCCGGCGGGGTGTTCCCGTCGCGCGCCGGGGGCCTTTCGCAAAGGCGCGTGGGTTGCTCGACAGCGTGAAACGGGCTCCCTCCATTCCACACATCTCCCCTTTTCTCGGCCCGTTTCCAGCGCGCCCCCTTTCGGAGACTGACATGAACACCCGCATCGTCTCTCGCGTCGTCCTCGCCTGGGGCATTGCCCTAGGTGCCGCGCTCGGCGTCGGTCTTTACGACTCCCTGCGCTCCTACGGCAAGGTCGGTGGGCTTGCCGACGCGCGGGACATGACGCCCCCGTGGGGATGGGCACCGTCCTTCGCACTCGCGTTCCTGCTCGCTACCGCCGTGTGCGGGGCTGCGCTCGGCGTCTCGGCTGCCATCGCTGAGGGCGCGTCGAAGGGGAGCAAGTAGCCATGCCCACCCCCATCCCCCTTCCCGCGTCCTGTAGCGTCGAGGCGCTGGCCGAGTGGTTGTGGACGATCTTCTCTGAGGACGTTCACCCCGGAACGGTCGCCCCGTGGAGCGAACAAGTCGGATGGCGCCGAGGCTCGCATGAGCGACAGGCGACCGCCGTCCGCGCGCTCGTCGAGGCGAAGGTGCGGGAGGCGGTCATTGAGACGGCTGGCGTTGCCGTGTACCTCGGCATGAGCGACGACGGGCGCCCCGAGTACGACATGGAGCGCGTGGATGGTGTCGTCTCCCGCATCCTCGGCACCGCCCTCGACGCGAACGGTGGCGCATGACCCCGCCCGACTGGAAGAACATCGCGCTCTACCTCGCGGACTGCCACGCTGCCACGGCCGCCCACGACGGACTGCTCAAGTCCTGCTCAACCTATCGACGCGAGCGGTTCGCGTCAATCTGCGAGAAGGCGATGGCAATGATCGAAGGGAGAGGCGTGCCGTACTCCATCGACGAGCGCCGAGTGATGGACCGACTTGCGGGGGCCGTGCTGCGGCTCAAGGTGGGCGCATGACCCCGCCCGACGTGGGGGCGGTGAGCATGGATCCGCTCGACCCGAT
>CAZJJQ010000887.1:0-1606 GCA_964546345.1 uncultured Planctomycetales bacterium | reverse complement strand
GTGGACCTCCTCGTGAAGGACGCCGCCACCGAGGCTCGCGCGCGCGCGGCCCTGCGCGCGGCGGGCGCGCGCGAGGCCACCACCCGCACGGCGCGCCGCGGCACGTGCCTCCACCGGGTGCCCACGGCCGACAGCTGGATCCGCGACTACGGACCCACCTTCGTCACGCGCACCTCGGGTCGCGGCCCCCGCAAGGCCTACGTCCGCTGGCGCTTCAACGCCTGGGGCGGCAAGTACGACACGCTGCTGAAGGACGACGGGATCCCGGACCGCCTGGGCCTCGACCTCCCCCGCTTCGCGCCCGGGATCGTGATGGAGGGCGGCAGCATCGACGTGAACGGCGCGGGCACCGTGCTCACGACCGAGCAGTGCCTCCTCCACCCCAACCGCAACCCTTCGCTCACGCGCCCCGAGCTCGAGGCGTTCCTGCGCGACCATCTGGGCGTCGTGCAGGTGCTCTGGCTGCACGAGGGGATCGTCGGCGACGACACCGACGGCCACGTGGACGACGTGAGCCGGTTCGTCGGCCCCCGCACGATCGTGACGGCGTACGAGGACGATCCGCGCGACGAGAACCATGCGCTCCTCCACGACGGCTGGCGGCGTTTGCGCGCCATGGCCGATCCCCAGGGCCGCCCGTTCGAGGTGGTCAAGCTGCCGATGCCCGGCCGCCTGATGTGCGGGAAGCGCCGCCTCCCCGCGTCGTACGCCAACTTCCTGATCACGAACCGCGTGGTGCTGGTGCCCGTCTACGGCCCGAAGGACCGGGACGCGCAGGCGATCCGCGTGCTCCGGCGCTGCTTCCCCACGCGGACGGTGGTGCCCCTCGACTGCACCGCCCTCGTCTACGGGTACGGCTCGATCCACTGCGTGAGCCAGCAGGAGCCGGCGTAGCAACGATTCCGTTGCAGCGCTCCTTTCGATACGGAACGTCACCGCGGGCCCACGTCGAGGCCGCGGTTCGGACGGGGGAGTGCCACGTGGACGACACGGTCCGGGGTCTCCGGGCACCCCGGCCCGCGGCCCGGTTCTTGCGGCGCCCCCGCCGTGATCGCGCTGCTGCCTCCCCCGTCCGACGTCGCCGCGCCCCCGGCTCCGCCCCGGCTGCGGCGGCTGCCTTCGTGCCCCCCGCGCCCCCCGCGTCGGTGGGTGCCGTGGGCCGCGAGCGCCCTGGTCCACACGGTGCTGTTCGCGGGACTGTGGGAAGTCACCCGGCCGCTCGGTGATCGCGGCTCCGGTTCGTCGGCGACGTCCGACGCCGACCGGCCCGACTCCGTCTCGACGGCCACCTGGGAGCCTCCCGAGGATGCGCCCCGCGCGGACGACGAGGACGCGCCGCCCCCGCAGGAGGCGGAGCCCGTCTTCGAGATGGCCACCGACCCGGTGGACGTGGCGCGGCCGGAAGAGCCGCCGCTCGCCGAGGCGCCGGTTCCCGACGAGGTCGAGCCGACGCTCGAGGACGTCGAGACCCCGGCCCCGTCGCGCGAGCCGGACCGCCTCCCGGCGTTCGGCCCCGGCCACCCGATCCCGCGCATCGCGCGCGCGATCCCGGTGCCGGCACGGAGCTCGCCGGCGACCGCCGCTCCCGCCGTCGCCGCCGCGTCCC
>CAZJJQ010000886.1:0-1610 GCA_964546345.1 uncultured Planctomycetales bacterium | reverse complement strand
CCTCGCTCGGGCCGGGGCCGGGCGGCGGGGGCGCGCGCATGCCCGCCAGCTCCGCGGCGGCGGGCGCACCGACCTGCGCCTCGAGGGCGGACACCTTCGCCTCGAGGGCCCGGATGCGCTCGAGCAGGTGGGGGTCGGGCAGCGGCGCGACCGGGGTGGCGGGCGGCACGGGCCCCGGAGCGACCGGCGCCTGCGGGGAAGGCGGCCGCGGGACCGCGAAGGCCGCATCCACCGCCGCAGGCGGCATCCCGGCTCCCACCATCGCCGCGTAGGCCTTCAGCCGCTCCTCCCCGAGCGCCCGGCCGCCGCGGACCTTGCGGGCGCGCGCCTCGCCCCAGGCGGAGGCGCCTCTCCAGACGCCGAGCAGGAGCACGATCGCGCCGGCCAGGTAGAGGAGGAACGCGACGACGTCGTCGGGCATCGCCGGATCATAGACGGCCACCGGCGGGGGCACCGAGCGGGGCGCATCCCCCCCGCGCGGCGGCCGGAGGTCACTTCGGGGTGGGGCCCTTCACGGGGACGAGGGCGACCGAGACCGCCCGCAGGCGCTTGAGGCCGGCCTCGTCCGGGCGCGTGCGCTCCGCCCACCGCTGCAGCAGGGTCACCATCCGCCGCGCGGCCTCGTGGACCCGCCCGACCCGGACGAAGCCCTTCGCGTCGAGCGGATCCGGCTCGCCCTCGAACCATGCGCCCGGCAGGCCACCGGCCCATTCGAGGACGGCCTCGTGGAGCGCGGGCTTGTCGGCCGCCCCGAGCTTGAGCACCTGGGTCATCGAGGTCTCGAACAGGACCACGAGGTCGTCCCGGCCCTGGAACGGGAGCGCCTGGGCGTGCGGCAGCCACATGAGGCCGGCGCTGAAGATGTCCATCTGCAGGCGGTCCTTCGCCTCGGGCGGCGTCAGGACCCCCCGCTGCTCCGCGGAGAGCAGCCGGAACGCGTCCGCGAAGAACCGTTCCCGCAGCTCGGACTCGTCCGTCAGCCGGGCGAGGGCCCACCCCTCCGGGTCGTTCGCGGCCGGCATCCGGTCGAGCTCGGTGGTGTAGCGTCCGGCGAGCTCGGCGAGCGACGCGCCCTGCGCCTCCGAGAGCGGGACCCTGCCCGCCTCGAGCGTGGACGCGATGGCGTTCACCATGAAGGCGGGATGCGTGAAGGCGGCGTTGGGCTCGAGCTTCTTCTTCTGGCCGGCGGCGAGCGCCGCGGTGACGAGGGGGCCGTTGTAGACGTTGATCTTCCCTACCACGTCCGGGTCGAGCGTGCCGTCCTCGGCGTACCGCTGGGCGAACTTCGCGATGAGCGGCGTCATCGCGCTCATGTTGGTGCCCACCGTGCCCCAGTCCACCGCCCCGAGGAACTCGTCCTGCCCTCCCACCACGATGCGGGGCGCACGGGCCTTCGCCGCCGCCTCCTGCTTCGCCGCCTCCTCCGCCGCTCTCTTCGCCTCGGCGACGGCCGGGTCCGCCACGGTCGGGTCGGGATCCATGGAGGCACGCCCCGCACCCTGCGGCCTCGGCGAGGCGGAGGCAGGCGCGGCGGCGAGGGTCGCCTCGTCCTTCGCCTGCTGGAGGCGCTGGACCCGCTCCTCGAGCTCCTTCACGCGCGCCTCGGCGCG
>CAZJJQ010000885.1:0-1615 GCA_964546345.1 uncultured Planctomycetales bacterium | reverse complement strand
GCTGCTCGCCGTGATGACCTCGCGGAACAGCGCCTCCTTGCTCTCGAACACGTTGTAGAGGTTGCCGGCCGAGTACCCGGCGCGCGTCGCGATCTCCGCCATGGTGGCGCCTTCGAAGCCGCGCTCGGCGAAGACCTGCTCGGCCGTCTCGAGCAGGGCCTGCCGGCGCGCCCCCCGCGCCCCCCCGCGGGGGGGCGCGGGGGGGGGCGCGGGGATGGCAGGTAGCACGGGCCGGCGGCGCGCGCTGCGCGCGCGCTCGCGGGGAGGCGAGGCCGGGGTTGCGGTCATGGAGGGTCTCTCGGGCCGGCTTCGGCCCGTCTTGAAGGAAAAATCAGAAAAATGGCTCACCGATCATTTTACTGAATGGCGATTCAGAGTCCAGACCTGGCGCGCCCCGGACGCCTCGCGCACCCTCGCCTCCGGAGCCCGCATGCACTTCCGCACCGACGACCTGCGCATCCGGAACCTGAAGCCCCTCATCCCGCCGGCGATCCTCATGGAGGAGCTGCCCCTCGACGACGAGGGCTCGGCCACCGTCGCGCGCAGCCGCGAGCAGGTGACCGACATCCTCACGGGGCGCGACGACCGGATGCTCGTGGTCGTCGGCCCGTGCTCGATCCACGACCCGGCGGCCGGCCTCGAGTACGCCGAGCGCCTTCGCAAGGTCGCCGACACGCACCGCGCGGACCTGTTCGTCGTGATGCGCGTCTATTTCGAGAAGCCGCGCAGCACCGTCGGCTGGAAGGGCCTCATCAACGATCCGCACCTCGACGGCAGCTTCGCGATCAACCAGGGCCTTCGCAGGGGAAGGCGCTTCCTGCTCGACGTGACCCGGCTCGGCCTTCCGGCCGGCTGCGAGTTCCTCGATCCGATCTCACCGCAGTTCCTCGCCGACGTCGTCTCGTGGGGCGCGATCGGCGCGCGCACGTCCGAGAGCCAGATCCACCGCGAGCTCGCATCGGGCCTCTCGATGCCCGTCGGCTTCAAGAACGGAACCGACGGCAAGGTCCAGATCGCGATCGACGCGATCCTCGCGAGCGCGCATCCGCACCACTTCCTCTCGGTGACGAAGCAGGGCGTGGCCGCGATCTTCGAGACCGGGGGAAACCCCGACTGCCACGTCATCCTGCGCGGCGGCAGCGCGGGCCCGAACTACGGGCCCGAGCACGTCGCGCACGTCGTCGATGCGCTCGCGCGCCTCGGGCTCCCGCCGCGCGTCATGGTGGATTGCAGCCACGGCAACAGCGCCAAGGACCCGCGCCGCCAGCCCGAGGTCGTCCAGAACCTCGCCGAGCAGGTTGCGGCGGGCAGCCGGCACATCTTCGGCGTCATGCTCGAGAGCTTCCTCGTCGAAGGCCGGCAGGAGCTCGAACCGGGCAAGCCCCCCGTCTTCGGCCAGAGCATCACGGACGCGTGCATGGGGTGGGAGCGAACGCTTCCGCTCTTCGGCCAGCTCGCCGAGGCCGTCCGCGAGCGCCGCCGCACGGCGTAACGCTCCGTCCCCGTCCTGCCGACAAGCCTCCCGGCCCTGCGGCCGGGGCCGTCCCCGCCCGGCCGCGCGGGGCGGCGGATGGATGGGCCCCGGGGGAGTCGGGGGAGGTGGGGGGGGCGGGGG
>CAZJJQ010000884.1:0-1615 GCA_964546345.1 uncultured Planctomycetales bacterium | reverse complement strand
ATCTACGAAGGTTGGTGCGGGAACCATCCGATCTACTCCATCGAAGACGGCCTCGCGGAAGACGACTGGGACGGCTGGTCGATCCTGTCGAGGCGGCTCGGAGCGAAGGTGCAGCTCGTCGGCGACGATCTCTTCGTGACGCAGAAGGCCCGCCTCTCGCGCGGGATCTCCTCGAGGATCGCGAACGCGATCCTCGTCAAGCCCAACCAGGTGGGGACGCTCTCGGACACGATCGAGACCGTCGCCACGGCGTACGCCGGCGGCTACGGTGCCGTCCTCTCCCACCGGTCGGGCGAGACCGAGGACACCACGATCGCCGACCTGGCCGTCGCGCTCGGCACGGGACAGATCAAGACCGGCGCGCCCTGCCGGTCCGAACGCGTGGCCAAGTACAACCGCCTGCTGAGGATCGAGGCGGAGCTCGGCAAGGACGCCCGCTACGGGCGGAGGCCCGCTTGACGCGCGGCGCGCCCGAGCTGCTGCCGCCGGACCCGGCCCCGAGGGACCCGGGCCTGCCCGGGTGGGTCCTGCCCGTCTCCCTGCTCGGGCTGGCGATCCTCCTCATCTCCACCCTGCCCGCCCTGGTGGCTCGCCGCAGGCTCGAGCGGACGGAGGCGCGGCTGGTCGAGGACCTCAAGGACATGGAAGAGCGCACCCGTCGGACCGACCGCGACCGCAGGGCCATCGACAGCGACGAGTACGTGATCGACCGCGCCATGCGCGAGCTCCTCGAGCCGGGGCCCCGCGTCGCGCAGCCCAAGGTCCGCGGCACGCCCTAGCCCGACCTATTCATGAAGGAACGAGGTTGGGGGCCGCGCCTGCGGCCCGGGTGCATCCTACGGTTCGATTGCGTGCCGAAATCGCTTCGGCGAAGCGATCCCTCCTCGGCGGGTGGCAAGAACCCGCAGTCGTCGGGCTCGCTTCGCGCCCGTGCCGCATGCATCGGCCCCAACCGGGGCCTCACGTGCGGTCGAGGCGCCACGCGGCCTCATTCCGCACGAATGGATCGGGCTAGCCGGCGAGGGGGGCGTCGCGACCTCGTGCGGGCCGCCGTCGGCTCCGAGGCCGACCTCGCCGGGTGCGGCCGGCTCCCCCCGGGGCGTCGGGGCATGGAGGCATCGGGGCGGTCGGGACGCGTGCCGACCTCCTTCCCCGTCGGCGCAGGCCGGTGGAGTAGGATCCGGACGCGGCATGAACGTCCTCCGGCGGCCCCTGTCCGTGCTGGTGCTCGCGCTGTGCGCGGGCGCCTCGTCGCCGCAGGCCCGGGCCGGCGACTCCGGCCCCGTCGTGCCCCTCCAGGGTCCGAACGAGAACGCGTCGTACGTCCCCGACGACGACGAGCGCCTGCGGCGCGCCTGGGCCGACGTGGAGACGGCCGTCGCCGGCAAGGACCTCGGCACCGCCGTCCGCGAGCTGCAGCGCATCGTCGAGATGGGCCGCGAGCTCGTCACCGCGACCGGCGAGCCGGGCGTCTTCGAAGGCGCCTCCCGCGTGGCCCACCACCGCGTCGCCCGCCTGGGGGCGGGCGCCGTGGTCGCGTACGAACGCGAGTTCGGCGGCGCCGCGAACGAGCTGCTCGCCGCGGGCGCGAACCTCCGGGATCGGGCGCGCCTGC
>CAZJJQ010000883.1:0-1616 GCA_964546345.1 uncultured Planctomycetales bacterium | reverse complement strand
ACCCTGCCCCCGCCGCCCCCAGAAGTCGTCCACCCGGCTGCTCCCCCCGTCGAGCCCGGGGATCCGAGCCCCATGCCGGGGGGGGCGGGGCACTTCCCCAGAGGGGGGGAGCGCCGGGGGCCTGTCTGAGAAGGGTGGAGTCAGTCGCTCACGTCCGACGTTCTCACCAGGAGGTTGTCATGAAGTCCCTCGTGCTCCCCGCGCTCGTCCTGCTCGCGACGGTCGGTCTCGCCCTGCCGGCCTCCGGTGGGGACGGCAAGCCCCTCGCCGGCTGCGGGTGCGCCAACCAGTGCCCCCTCGCGCAGGAGGCCAACCAGCACCGCGCGACCGGGGAGGAGGCGGTGTTCGCCAGCGCCACGGTCCGCCGCGAGCTGGTGCGCGTCCTCGTCGCGAACCTCTCGGCCCTGTAGGCGCGGCCGACCGGCCCGGACATGCCCACGGCTCCGATCCCCCCCGATTCCGAGGGCTTTCGGCGGCTGTTCGACACGCTGGGTCCGGCCGTCCACCGCTTCCTGGTCCGGCTCACGCGCGACGCGCACGCGGCGGAGGATCTCCTCCAGGAGACCTTCACCACGCTGTGGCGGAAGCGCGCCCAGTTCCGCGGCGACGGCAGCGTGGAGGGATACCTCCGCCAGATCGCCTACCGGACCTGGCTGAACGCCCGCGTGCGGCTGAAGCGCGTGCGGGACGTCGCCCCCCTCGAGGTGGAGCCGTCCTCGCCGACCGAGACGGCCGCCGACGGCGTCGCGCGCGAGCTGGATCGCCGCGTCGCCCTGGCGGCGGTGCGGCGGGCGGTGGACGCCCTCCCCGAGGGGTGGCGGGAGCCGTTCGTCCTGTTTCGATACGAAGGGTTGACCTGCGCGGAGATCGCGGAGGCGATGGGCCTGTCCCCGAAGGCCGTCGAGCTCCGCCTGGCCCGTGCGATGAAGGAGGTCGTGTCGCGCGTCGCCCCCCATCGGCTCAACGGCTCGGCGGCGAGATCGCCGCTGCGACCGGAGTGAACGACCATGGACCACGGTCCCGCCCCCGCCGATCGGCTCCGACGCCTCGCGATCCCTGATGCACCCATGAACACGTCCGAACCCAGCACGTCCGAACCCCGCGACCTCGACCTGGTGCGCGCCTACGTGGAAGGCCGGATGGCCGCCGCAGAGCGCGAGGCCTTCGGCGCGCGGCTCGCGGCCGAGCCCGACCTCGCCGAGCTGGTGGCTGCGTTCACGGTGGTGTCCGAGGTCGAGAGCGATCCCGTGCCCCCGATGCAAACGCGCTTCGAGGACCTCCGCCTCGACGAATCGGACGCGGAGGGGCTCCCGCGGATCGGCGCGCCGCGCCTCGTGCGGGCCCTCGTCGCCGCCGCGGCGGTCGTCCTGCTGGCCCTCGGCGCGTTTCTCGCCCTGCGCCGAGAGGGACCGACGGGGCCGCCTCCGTCCGTGGTGCTCGCGGCGATCCCCGCGGAGTCGGGGGCGCCGGCGCCCACCCCGATCTCCGCAGCGGTCGCGGACTACGCGCCGACCGGCGAGCAGGGGCTGCGCTTCCTCGACGGCGGCGGCGGCGGCGCGGCGCGGGCCGCGGCGCGCCTGCTCGGCCGTCCGCTGCTCGTGTTCGCGCAGGTGCCC
>CAZJJQ010000882.1:0-1619 GCA_964546345.1 uncultured Planctomycetales bacterium | reverse complement strand
CCGACGATCCCGCACGGCGCGACCTCACCCGCGCCCGGGTCCTCCTCGCGACGAAGGACGCGAAGGACCTGGGGAAGGCGCTCGACATGCTCCGCTTCGGGCATGCGTCCCCGCTCGCCAAGAGCGCGATCCTCGACGGCCTCGCCGAGCGCAGCCACGACGAGCTCCGCACCGCCGTGCTCGAGGCGTGCTCGGACGGCGACCCCGTCGTGCGCGCCATGGCGGCCTCCGTGCTCGGCGAGAAGGGGACCTTCGACGACGTCGCGCCCCTCGCGGCGCTCTGGCCCGTGGAGGGCACGTGGGCCGACCGGGACCTGCGCGGAGCCCTCGCCGAGGCGGTGGCGCGCCTGGCATCGCAGAAGGACGCCCCCGCCGGGGTCGTCGCGACGGCCGAACGCCTGGTCCGCCTCGCGCTCGCCGACCCGTCGGCCGCGGTGCGCGCGTCGGGACGCAAGGCCGCCGCGAGCCTGCCGACGATGAAGGCGCTCTCGACCTCGGTCGATCGCACGCACAACGACTGGCGGGGCCTCCCCCGCCCGAAGGGCCCGGTGCTGGGCCTCTCGCTCCCCGGCGACTCCCCGTTCCTGACCGAACGTGAGATCCTCGAGCTCGCCGCCCTCCTCGGCGACCGCCGCCCCGAGATCGTGCTCGAGACGACCGCGGGCACGATGGCGCTCACCGTGGATCCGGTCCGCGCCCCGGTGCACGCGGTGAACCTCGTGCTCTGCGCTCTCGCAGGCGTCTACGACGGGACGCCGTGGCACCGCGTGGTGCCGGCCTTCGTGATCCAGGGAGGCGACCCCCGAGGCGACGGCTCCGGGGACGCCGGCTACTCCCTCCCCGACGAGATCACCCCCCGGCCGTTCGTGCGCGGAGCCCTCGGCATGCCCAAGGGCGACAAGGACACGGGCGGCTGCCAGCTGTTCGTCATGCACTGCGCCGCCCCGCACCTCGACGGCGCCTACACCTGCTACGGCGAGGTCGTCCGCGGGCTCGAGGTGATCGACCGGATCCGCGTCGGGGACCGCATCCTCAAGGCCACGGTGGTCGTGCCTGCCACCCCTCCCCGCTGATTCGAAGCAGGGGCAGGACCTCGGGGGGCCGCGCGGACCCGGCGGCGGAGCCCGCGCCGACGGGCCGGGGCGACGGGGCCTCGATCGCCTCCGGGAGTCGGGGGGGGGGCGCGGGGGCCACGGGGGGCGCTGGGGGAGCTAGGGGCCGCCCCCGGACGCAGGGCCGGCACGTCGTGGGAACCCGGCCCCCGCCGCCCCCCCAACGGTCCCCCGGGCGCTTGCCCCTCGGCCCCCATCCCCTACACTCCCGCGGTCGCGCCAAGCCCGCTTAGCTCAGTTGGTAGAGCAGGTGACTCTTAATCACCGGGTCGAAGGTTCGAGTCCTTCAGCGGGCACCATCGTCGCCGGGTAGCCACGGACCCGTGTCCGGGCGGCCAGGGAAGCCGCTGAGGACACGGATCTGCCCCGCAGCAGGGCGATCCGAGGCCGCCCGCTGCCCCAGGGTGCTGTTCCCCCGTGCGCTCGCCCCCCCGGTGAGGGATGATCTGCGGTCCCTCGGAGTGGAGCCCCATGAACCGTAGCCTCCTCGCCCCCGCCGCGTTCGCC
>CAZJJQ010000881.1:0-1620 GCA_964546345.1 uncultured Planctomycetales bacterium | reverse complement strand
CGTGCCCCGCTGCGCCTCGGGATAGGTCCCCGAGACCGCGGGCTCCCCGCCGACGGGCGCGGCGCGCCGCGAGCCGGACGAGCACGCGCCTGCCCCGAGGGAGCCCACGGCGAGGGCCAGGACGAGGGGCAGGGCGGTACGCGGACGGCGGGTCGCGATCATGCGGGGATCTCCGGGCGGGGGGCGGCCCCCTGCGGGAACGCGGGTCGTCCGTCGGGACCGCACCCGAGGGACGCGAGCGCGCGGCGGACGTGGTGCTCGACGTAGCGGCCCACCACGTCGGCCTCGAGGTTGACGACGTCCCCGGGACGTTTGTCGCCGAGCCCGGTGACCTCGAGCGTGTGCGGGATCAGGTACACGGTGAACCACGCCTCGGACGACTCGCCGACCGTGAGGCTCACGCCGTCCACGGTGACCGAGCCCTTCGCGATCGTGGCGCCCTCGAGCCCCTCGGGCAGGCGGATGCGCATCCGCACGTCGGCGCCCGTGCGCTCGACGGCGTCCACGGTGCCGACGCCGTCCACGTGCCCCTGCACGAGGTGCCCCCCGAGCGCGTCGCCGATGCGCAACGCGCTTTCGAGGTTGACGCGGTCGCCGGCGACGAGCCGTCCGAGCGTCGTCCTCCGCAGCGTCTCCGGGATCGCCACGAACTCCACCGTCGAGGGCGACAGGGCGACGGCGGTGAGACAGCACCCGTCCACGGCGACGCTGTCCCCCACGGCGAGCGGGCCGAGGGGACGCGCAAGGGCCAGGCGGAGGCGCACGGAGCCGGCCTCCCCCCCGACGTAGGGGTGGACCGCCGTGACGGTCGCGCGCTGGGTGACGATGCCGGTGAACATGGGGCCATGAGAGAGTATCCGACCCCGTGCACGCCACCGTCGTAACCCTCTTCCCGGACCTCTTCACGCCCCTGCTCACACAGTCGGTCTTCGGTCGCGCCACGCGCCGGGGCCTCGTCCGCGTGGACTTCGTGGACCTGAGGGAGCACGGCGAAGGCCCTCACCGCGTGGTGGACGATCGCCCGTTCGGCGGCGGGCCCGGGATGGTGCTCAAGGCCGGGCCCGTGCTGGACGCGGTCGCGCGCGCCCGCGCGCGCCACCCCCGGGGCGCCCGCCTCGTCTACCTGACCCCCCAGGGGCGCCGGCTCGACCAGTCCCTCGTCCGCGGCCTGGCGGCCTCGAGGGACCTCGTCCTGCTGTGCGGGCGGTACGAGGGCATCGACGAGCGCGCCATCGCCCTCCTCGAGCCCGAGGAGGTGTCCATCGGCGACTACGTCCTCTCGGGGGGCGAGCTGGCCGCCATGGTGCTCCTCGACGCGGTAGCGCGGTTGCGCCCCGGCGTCCTCGGTGACGAGAAGAGCCCCGCCGAGGACAGCTTCGGCGAAGGCGCGGGCCTGCTCGACCACCCCCACTACACGCGCCCCCTCGTCGTCGGGGGCCTCGAGGTCCCCGCGGTGCTGCGGTCCGGCGACCACGGCGCCATCGCCCGCTGGCGGCACGCCCAGGCGCTCGAACGCACACGCCTGCGGCGGCCCGACCTGCTGGCGCAGGCCGGCGGCACGGCGGCCCCCGGGGGATCCCCCGGCTCGCGTGCGCCGAATCCGGAGAGTGGGGACCGCGG
>CAZJJQ010000880.1:0-1624 GCA_964546345.1 uncultured Planctomycetales bacterium | reverse complement strand
GGGTTCGAATCCCTCTCCCAGAACCTCACCAACGCGCTGCGCCGCAAGGCTTCGCGCGCTTTCGCCCTCGACCCGCTCACCCCTACGCTCACCCGCAAGCCGGGCGGCGAGGGGGGAGGCGAGCTCCAGCCGGAGCATCTCGGCGCACTGCCGCTGCCAGCTCGGAGCGACGTAGGCGTCGCGAGCCGAGCCCCCGGCGGCGGTGTGCGTCCACCTCGAGGCGATGGACTCGGCCATCCCGGCGTCGGCGCACAGGGAGGCGAACGTGTGCCGCAGGTCGTGGACCCGGTGCTCGGGCAGCCCGGCCCCGGTGAGGTCGCGCTGCAGGTCCCGCCACACGGCGGACTGCCGCCGCGCGCTCCCCACCGAGGCGACGGCCCGATGGGCGCGCGCCGGGACCACGAGGTCTGCCGGGCGGGGCTCGCGCCCGTACCAGGTGCTCCACCGCGCGTGCCACGCCGTGAGCACCGCGCCGAGCACGGGGTGCAGCGGGACCTCCCGCACGGCGCGGGTCTTCGTCGCGCGCCGCTCCCCGGTGCGGCCGTCCACCTGCTCGGCGAGGACCACGGCGTCGAGGGGCTCGCGCGGGGACAGGTCGCACCAGCGCAGGCCCGCGGCCTCGCCGAGTCGCGCACCCGTGAGCAGGAGCAGGTGGTAGAGCACCGCGCGGTCCTCCTCGATGCCCGGGTCCGCAAGGAGCTGCTCGGCGTCGGCGCGCGAGAGGCGGTAGCCCCGGCGGCGCTCGGGCCGCGCATCCTCGGCGGCGGGGAGGACCTCGCCCGGGAGCACCGCGCACGGGTCCTGGGAGAGGAGCCCGTCGAAGACCGCGCGGGCCAGCGCCCGGCGGAGGACGTCGTAGGCGTTGCGGACGGTGCGCTCGGCGGGCGGGCGGCCGTAGCGCGTGCGCCGCGCGCGCACGGCGTCGAGCCACGCGGCGACGTCCCGCGGGGTCACGGTGCGGACCGGCTGCGCGCCGAGGCGGCTCCCCTCGAGGTAGAGCGCGACGCGCCGGGCCTCGGCCGCCGCGGTGGTGTAGCTCTGCGCGGCGCACCAGCGCGCGACCCACTCCGCGACCGTGGCCCCGGGCGGTGGCGCGGCGCTCGGCGGGGACCACTGCCCGGCGTCGTAAAGCGCCTGCGTGCGGCGGGCGAAGGCGAGCGCGTAGGCGGCGGTGATGGGGCCCTCGGTGCGCGTGATGCGGACCTCGGCCCGGGGGGACCGGCCGTGCTGCGCGGGCTCGCGGTGGAGGGTGATGCGGGCGTAGCGGACGCCGGCGCGGAGGATCACGGAGCCCTGGGGGCGGCGGGGCATGGGGCGGGGAGGCTATCCCCGTCCGAGCTCGCGGTCGATTTCGTCGACCGTCCGGGCGGTGGTTTGCCGCTGCCACGCCGGGACCGGGCGCGCAGGGGCGTCGAGGCCAACCCGGTCGACGTCGGCGACGGCCACGAGGGCGACGCCGCCCACCTCGCGGATGGTGATGCCCGCGCGCTGGCACCACTCGCGGAACGCCCGCGCGGTCGGGAAGCCCCGGGCCGCGGCCTCGCCGCTGAGGGTGCGCCAGGCCACGCGGGCGTCGTTGGACGCGACGGCGTCGGCGAGGGCCGCGGTGAGGGCGGCGATGCGC
>CAZJJQ010000879.1:0-1631 GCA_964546345.1 uncultured Planctomycetales bacterium | reverse complement strand
ACGTGGACCCGCCCGACGCGGAGGTGTACCTGTTCCGCTACGAGTCCTACGAGACCGTACGGACCGACCCGCCCGTGATTCCGCGCCTCGCGCCGGTGCCCACGTCGGGCATCGGGCGCGTGCGCCCCGGTGAGTGGGTGCCGGGGTTCTATCCGGGCGACCCGTGCCTCGTCGTGACGAAGGCGCCGGAGAAGGGCTCCCCCGCCGACGGGGTGCTCGAGCCGGGGGACCTGGTGATACGCCTAAACGGCCTACCCTGTGGCGATGGCCTGTTCGTGACGGAGGTCACGCCGGACGGGCCGGCGGCGAAGGCCGGCGTCCGGCCCTTCGACCGCATCGACTCCATCGACGGGAACCGCGTGGAGGTGCGGCACGACTGGACGCAGGTCGAGCGAGCCGAGAAACCCGGAGGGCTGCCGTACAAGGTCCGGTTGCGACGGGGCGATCGCTGGATCGACCTCGAGGGGCCGCACGAGCAGTCGCTTGCCGATGCCCTCGGGATGCCGCTGGGTGCGGAGGTCGTCCCCCTGCTGCAGAAGACGCCCGCGCCCGAGGGTGGCTATCGGCTGACCTGCCTCCATCGGGGAGCCCTCGTAACGGTAGACGTGCCCGCGGGACGAACGAGCGGGCTCATGCTGGACCGAACGGCCTACCCGCTGTTCCTGGGGCCTGACCTCCCGCACCGCGTGAAGGCGGGCGCGGGGTTCGACTGCGCCCCCGGTTCCTACCTCCTCTACGTCCGTGCGCCGGGCCGGGAGGACCAGCGTTGCCCGGTGGTCGTGCCCCGGGGCAAGGCCGAGCCCGCGAAGGCGCGCTTGCGCCTGCTGCCGGCCGGGAAGAGTCCCGAGGGGTTCGTCTACATCACCCCCGGTGTCTTCCTGTACGGCGGCGATCCCGAGGCACCCCAGTCGGCGCCGCGGCAGGTGATCGACATGGCGCAGGACCCGGCGTTGAAGGAGGGCTTCTGGATCGCCCGGCGGGAGATCACCTTCGCCGAGTGGTTCGAGTTCTTGAACGACCCGGAGACGCGGGCGGACCTTGAGCCGGGCAGAACGGACCTCCTCCCCCGGTTCAACGCGGACCCGTTCGTGAAGAAGGGGGATGATGGCCTCTACGCGCAGACCCTCGACGAACCGGCGACGCCGGTGCTCGGGATCTCCTGGAACGACCTCAAGGGGCCTCGGGGGTACCTCGCCTGGAAGAACCGAAAGGCGGAGCGGGACGGCGCCCCCTGGCGCTACGACCTGCCCTCCGAGCAGGAGTGGGAGCGCGCCGCGCGCGGGGCGGATGGCCGGGTCCTGCCGTGGGGACGGCGATTCGACTTCGGACTCTGCGTGTCGAACTACCGGAAGTCGTACCAGACCCACGTGCTGGATCCGGCGGCCGACCCAACGGACGAGTCGCCCTTCGGGGTGCGTGATCTGGGAGGCGGCCGCTGCGAGTGGTGTCGAAACGAGTTCGCGCCTGGCTCCCGAACCTATCCCGTGCGCGGGGGCGCCTGGGGCGCCTACAACCCCACGGACTTCCCGTCTGCCACGCGCCTCGACGACGACCCCTCGAGCGTCAGCACGCGCAGCGGGGGGCGGCTGGTGGTTCGCCCGAGGCCTTGATCCTTGTTCCTTGACCCCCTG
>CAZJJQ010000878.1:0-1640 GCA_964546345.1 uncultured Planctomycetales bacterium | reverse complement strand
CCGCGCGCGCCCGCGGGGATCGCCTCGAGGTCGTCTCCGCCCCCGCGGCGGGGGCCCGCGCCTGCGTCGAGGAGGCCGCGCGCGGCGCGGCCGACGTGCGCATCGCCCTCTGCGATCGTCTCGTGCCCGAGGCGCCGGGGTCGGTGCGCGTCGTCGCGGTGGGGGAGCCCGACGTGGCCAACGTGGGCATCGTCGCGGCGGACGTGGTCCCGGACGGGACCGGCGTCCGGGTCCACGTGGTCCTCTGGAACGACGGCGACCGGCCCGCCGTGCGCGAGCTGCGGGTCGGGGCGGAGGAGGCGGGCGGCAGCGACCGGCGCACCCTCGAGCTCCCGCCCTTCTCCGCCCGGAGCGTGGACGTCGGGGTGCCGGCGCCCGTCCCGCCGACCCTTCGCGTGGCGATCGTGCTCCCCCCGCAGGCAGCCGGCGAACGCGACGATCTGCGCGACGACGACGCCCTCGAGCTCTCCCGCGCGCCGCTGCGCGTCGCCTTCGCGGACCCCGCGCAGGGGCTGCCCGAGGGGCACCGCCGCGCCGTCGAGGTGGCGCTCGACGCGATCCTCGGCCCCGGCGGCACGGTCTCGGCCCCGGAGGACCCTGACCTCTTCGTGGCGCCCCTCGGCGTCGTGCACCCGCGGGCTCCGCTCACCCTCTACCTCTCCCCGATCCCCGCCGGCTCACCCGGCCATCGCCTCGCCCCCGGCGCCCCCCTCCTCCCGGTCGAGCCCCCCGCCACGCACGAGGTCGATCCCGCGGGATGCGAGCTCGTCTACGCGACGCCTCCCCCCACCCCCGCGCCCGTCGTCCGGCGCGTCCCCACGCCCCGCGGGGACGGCGTCTGGTTCGCGCCCGACCCGCTGGCAGGGACGCCGGCGCCGGCCGACCACCCCCTCTGGCCGTTCCTCCTCGAGGATCTGGTGAAGGCCCGGCGCGGGCGGGCGACGCCATCGGGCTGGCGCGTGGCGCCCGCAGCGCCCCTCGACCTCGAGGCGTCCCGCCTCGGCCGCGAGCGTGCGCCGTTCGACGCCGGGTGGCTTGCCGAGGGCACGACCGCGCGCCCACCTCCGCCGCGCTCCCTCCGCGGTCCGCTCGCGGGGGCGGGGTCGATTCTCGCCCTCGCGCTCTGGCTCCTCCCGAGGGCGAGGCGGGGCCCGCGGGTAGGGTAGGTGGGTGCGCCTCCTCGACAACGTCGTCCTCGCGCTGCGGCGGCTGCGCCACCGGCCCATGCGGTCGCTGCTCCTGCTCCAAGGGACGATCTGGGGCGTGGCCGTTTCGCTGTTCCCCACGGCGGTGATGGAGGGCACCCGCCGCGCGGCGCTCGATCGCGGCGCCGAGATCGGCGCCGAGCGCGTCACGATCGCCGCGGATCCCACCGGCGTGGACGCGAAGCCCCTCGACGTCGCCGACGTGACCGCGATCCGCGCCGGCCTCGAGAAGGACGGCGTCCCGACCCTCGCCGTGGCGGGGCTCACCGTGAAGCTCGCTGCGAAGGCCACCGAGGACGGCGTGGACTGGATCCTCGGTCCCCCCGAGGCTCCCGTCGCGCGGGGGCTCACGCTCGCCGCGGGGCGCCTGCTCGACCCTCAGGCCGCGACGCCCGAGGCCGTCGTCGAGGGCCTGCTGGCGGAGCGGCTCGCCCG
>CAZJJQ010000877.1:0-1651 GCA_964546345.1 uncultured Planctomycetales bacterium | reverse complement strand
AGGCCTTGAGCTCGCATCCGCCCCGCGGCTCCCGCGGCGACCCCGTGCCCGTCCTGAGGGGCGCGCTGCGGCGGCGCCCCCGCGCCCCTACACGCATCTCTCTCACCCTCGTGGGGATTCCCGCCAGGCCGAGTTCGACCCCGGTGCACCGGGCCCCTCGTCCCTCACCACTCGAGGTCGATCACCCAGACCTGGTTGCCCTCCGGGTCGAGGAACGCGCCGTAGGTGAAGGTCCCCTTGGCGTCCCGGGACGGCCCGAAAGCCACGGCCCCTCCCTGCTGCTTCGCGCGCTTCAGCAGACCCTTCACGTCCTTCGACACCAGGTGGAGCACCACGGCGTTCCTGCGCTGCTTCGGCAGACGGACGCCCATCTGCTTCGCCGGGGCGATGCCGATCCGGAGCCCCGGCCGCTCGAGCTCGGTCCAGTCGTAGCCCTCCGTCACCACGCGGCGCACGCGCATCTGCAGCGTCCTGCGGTACCAGCTCACGAGCGCCCCGTAGTCCTGCGCGAGCACGACGGTGCACAGGAAGCGGGCATCCATGCGGTGATCGCACCTCCGCGCCGGGAGCCGGCAACGTACCGTACCCGGCCGAAGGCCACCCTGGGGTGGCCTCGAGCCTGGTAGGGTACGTTCAGGTACGGGACGTTCAGGGAGGTGCGACGGTGGACTTCGAACGCGCGCAGTGGCTGGCCGGACTCTGTGGGGCCGTGTACGTGGCGTCGCCGCAAGGCCTCGACGGGACCCTGTGGGAGGGCTGCCCCATCCGCGCGTTCGCGGGTCCCGGCGCGGGCGTCACGTCCCTCGCGGCCGTGGTGAACCTCGGCGACCACATCGCCGTCGCGTTCCGCGGCACGCGGATCCCGTCGATGGGCGACCTCGAGACGCCCATCAAGGACTGGAT
This sequence comes from uncultured Planctomycetales bacterium, assembly GCA_964546345.1. Classification (GTDB taxonomy): domain Bacteria; phylum Planctomycetota; class PLA2; order PLA2; family JAEUHO01; genus JAYTCP01. Next base: position 748 of record CAZJJQ010000877.1, on the reverse strand, counting down.
GTGCAACCTCGACGTCCGGATGGAGCCGTTCACCGCGACGGTGCGCACGCCCGCGGACCTTCCGCCCGCCGCCCTGTCCCTGCCGGGCAAGGTCCACGCGGGCTTTCATCGCGAGCTGCTCGCGGTGCTGCCGCAGGTCGAGGAGGTGCTGCTCGGCCTCCCTCGCCTTCCCGTCCTCGTCACGGGCCACAGCCAGGGAGGCGCCATCGCCGTGCTCGGCGCGCGCGTGCTCGAGGCCGCGGGCTGGACGGTGGAGGGCGCGACCACGTTCGCGGCGCCACGGGCCGGGGACGAGGCGGCGGTGAGGACCGGCAAGGCGCCCATCGCACGCGTCGAGTTCGGCCACGACATCGTGCCCCACGTGCCGCCCGTGCTCGCGACGGGGCTCGCGGCCGCGATCCTTGCGAAGACCGTGGACCTCGCCGCCGCGCTCGAGCCCTGGCTCGAGCGCTGGTCGAAGCTCTTCCACGCCCCGCTGCCGTACGCGACGGCGGGCGCCCTCTGGTACGCGCGCGACGGAGAGGATCTCGTCCGCCCCTACGACGCCGCGGCGGAGAAGGCGTTGTCCAAGAAGCGCATCCTGGCGCTCCTGGGGGCGGGTTCGTCGCTTTGGCGGCACCACGACCTCGGCAACTACGTCGCCTCGCTGAGCTAGCCTGCGCGAGAAGGCGCGCGCGAGGGCTCGCGCCCCCGCCGCCCCCCACCTCCCTGCGCGGTCCCGCCCTGCCGCGCCCCGCTCCGCCCGGCT
>CAZJJQ010000876.1:0-1653 GCA_964546345.1 uncultured Planctomycetales bacterium | reverse complement strand
GCGGGAGCGCCCAGCCCGCAGCACGTGCGGTCCGCCTGCCGGCCGAGCGGGCCCACGGGGGCGCATTCGGCGGCCTCGTCCTTCCCGAACAGGTCGGGCTAGATGGTGAGCAACCGGGTCTTGACGAAGTTCTCGCCCCGCTTGGCGAGACGCCACCGCCCCGGCCCCGCGCTCTCGAGGAGGCGCCGCTTGTCGGTCAGGTCCTCCATCAGCGCATCCACGTCCGGGGGGAGCTCGCGTCCGATGGCGGCGAGGCACCCCGCCAGCTCCGGCAGCGCGAAGGTCTCGAGCCGCTCGTAGTTCCACAGGTAGAACGCGAACGCGAGCACGTGCCGATCGGGGGCGTCCGCTTCGGCTCCGAGGCGCCGGAGATAACGACCGAACTCCGGAGAGGCAGGCTTGTACGCCGCCGGGGTCCCGGTCGTCGGCGATGGGCCGTCCGCCCCGCCCGAGGCGGAGGAGGAAGCGTCGCCAAAGGGTTGCACGCCGGAGGGTGTCGCCGACGCAGCGGACGCGGACGACGAGCTCTCGATCGCCGCGGCCGGGGTCGAGCTCACCGCGATGCGCACCGGACGGACGCCGGCCGGCCCGGGTCGGACGCCGGAGGCCGCGGCGGCCGCCACCAGCTCCTCCACGTGCCCCTCGTAGAACGCCTGGTCACCCTGAAAGTCGAGTCGGAGCGTGCCTAGACGCACGTGAACACGCACTTCGGACATGGAACGACTCCGCTGCGAAGCAGACACGAGGAGGAGGGGACCTGAGGAGCAGCCGGGGGGAGGGGTGCGCGCGGGAGGATGCCGGAAGCACCCTACGGCCAGGAGCGCGAACCTGCCGGAGTCTACCGCGCCCCCCCCTCCGGGCGAAGGGCGATGTGGCCCCGGCGTGACCCGGTGGGATGAGTGATCGTAAACTGTTTCTCAATCACGTCTTGTGTACGCAGTGTGCCTGCCTTGGCTCGGAGGGCTGGGGCGCCTCCCCGGGCTCCGGCAGAGGCTGCTTGCGTCGCTCGCCACTCCCCCCCAGAATGGCGCGAGCCTTGCTGGGAGGCCTGGAGGTGCGCCCGTGACCGCGGTTTGGCCCGACTGCTCTGCCACCACGACCCCCGGGGTGACGGTACGCGACCAGCTCGACTACCTCGTCTGGATCGCGGAGGCCATCGAACCGGTCGGCTTCCATGCCACCGACGAGGTGGAGTCGTGGCGACCGCGCATCGATCGTGCGTATCTCGCGCTGATCGACTCGATGGTGCCGGGGCACGGGGACCCTTTGCCCCCGGACGTCCCGCCCTCGGTGCGACCGGGGACCTGGCCCGACGTGCCGTCCGCGACGCGGCCGGGGATGACCGTGCGCCACCAGCTGACCGTCATCCGCACCGTTTCCGATGCATGCCGCGCGAACCGGACCTTCCCCCACCAGCCGGGCGACGTCGCCACCTGGGCGGGCCGGGTGCAGACCGCCTACGACGCGCTCGACCACGGCCCGGCGCTTGCGATGCCGGCGGCGGCGCGCACGCAGCCTCCCCCCCCGCCGCCTCCGAAGAAGCCCCTCAAGAAGAAGGGCGCGGAGGCGCGGTCGGCGTCGGCCGGAGCGGGGGCCAAGTCTCCGCGCCCCCATCCGGTCGCCTCCGGTGCGACGAAGGTCGCCCAGGGCGCG
>CAZJJQ010000875.1:0-1654 GCA_964546345.1 uncultured Planctomycetales bacterium | reverse complement strand
GGGACGCCGGGCCCCGCCTCGACGTCCGCGTCGAGGGGGGAGGCGCCGTCCCGGCTCCCGGCGCCTGGCGCGTGGCGGGGGCGGACCTCGAGGGCGATCGGCTCGTCCGGCGGCGGGGACGCGGGGTGCTCCTCGGGGCGCCGGGGTTCGCCTGGTCCGAGGTCGGGCCCACGGGGCCCGACGGGGCCGTGCGCATCGCGCTGCGACCGGCGGCGTCTCCCCTTTCGCTCTCGGTCGTCGAGGCGGACGGCCGCCCCGCCGTCGGCGTGCCGGTCGAGTACGGGCCGCCGGCTGCGCGTCCGCCGCGCCGACCGGGCCCGGACGGTCGCTTCGTGATCGACGACGCGCTGCCGGGCGTGCTCCGCGTCCACCTGGGGGGCACCGAGCGCGACGGCCCGACGCTCGAGCTGCGCGCCGGGCGTGCCGTCGCGGCGCGGGCGGTCCTCGAGCCCGGCTTCCGTCTCGTGGGTACCGTGGTTGACGACGCCGGCGCGCCCGTCCCGGGGGCGGAACTCCGGGCGGTGGCGCCGGAGGGACCGGCCGCCCCGGAGGCGCAGTCCGACGCCCGGGGCGCGTTCGACCTGACGGCGAGAGCCTCCGAGTCCCTCGTCCTCGAGGTGGTCGCGCCAGGGTTCTCCACCGCCCGCGTGGAGCCCGCGCTGCCCGACCCGCTCGTTTCCGCTCCTTCCACGACCGTGCGCGTCGTGCTGGCGCGGGAGGCGGGGCGCATCGCGGGCACCCTCGATCGGCGGGGGCTGCAGCGGGGGGACCGGGTGTCCGTCGAGGTGGAGCCGGCGGTGCTCGCCCCGGCGGTCGAAGCCTTCGGTTCGGAGTCCGTCGTCGCCGGGGCGCGGCGGTTCGAGTCGCCGCCCAGCGCCGACTTCGAGGTCGAGGGCTGGCCGGCGGAGGTGCCTGCGCGGGTCCGGGTGCGCGGGGACGTGGTGCCGGAGGACCACGTCCTCCGGCCCGGAGACCCGAGGGCCCGGGCCCTGCGCCTCGTGCCCGAGCGTGCGGAGCCCGACACGGCGCCCCAGGTCGCGGCCACCCTGCCGCCGGAGCGCCTCGGCGCCGTGCGGGGACGCATCCAGGACGCGGAGGGGCACCCCCTGGGGGGCCTCACGGTCGTCGTCGAGGGGCGTAGGACCTCGACCGCCGCGGACGGGACGTTCGCCCTGGATGGCCTCCCGCGCGGCGAACGCGTGGAAGCGGTCTACGGCTGGCTGGACGGGTCGGACCCCGGCGCGGAGGACCCGGCCGCGTTCGCACCCTGGGCTTCCGGCACCGTGACGGTGGGGGGCGATCCGATGCTGGCGGTGCTCCCCGCGGCCGTGGGACTGTCGGCGCGGCTGCTCGAGGGCGTGACGGACCGGCCGCTCGGGTGGGCGCGCGTGCTCCTGCTCGACGACCGCGCCGAGGTGGCCCTCGACCGGTGCGTCGCCACCCTGGACGGGCGCGTGGCCTTCGACGGGCTGCCCCTCGTCGGAGCGGGGAGCCTGGTGGTGCTCGCCCCCGGGCTCCGTCGGGAGCTGCCCGTGGCGCCCCGCGCCGGGCGACGCCTGGAGGTCGGAGACGTCCGGCTCGCGCGGGGGGGGCGCGTCACGGGGCTCGTCCGCGACCGGCGGGGCCGACCGGTGCCCGGCGCGGCGGTGGCGGT
>CAZJJQ010000874.1:0-1655 GCA_964546345.1 uncultured Planctomycetales bacterium | reverse complement strand
GGGGCGCCTTCCTATCGCGATCGCGCCGGTCCGCCCCCCGCCGCCCCCCGGAATCCGCCGCCATTCCCGCCTCCCAGCCCCCGTACGGTCGCTCCGCCGAGGTCTACGACGGGCTCTATCTGCCGAAGAAGGACTTCCGCGGCGAGACGCGCACCCTCGTGCGCCTCCTGCGCACGCGCCTCGGCATCACCGGCGGGGCCTGGCTCGAGATGGCGTGCGGGACGGGCCTCCATCTACGGCACCTGACCGGCGGGTTCCGGGCGGAGGGCGTGGATCGTTCGCCCGAGATGCTCGCGGTCGCGCGCGCGCGCCTGCCGGACGTGCCGTTCCATCGCGGCGACCTGCGCACCGTGGACCTCGGCCGGAGGTTCGACGTCGTGTCGTGCCTGTTCAGCAGCATCGGCTACATGCGCACGAGGGCGGACCTCGATCGTGCCGTCGCCACCTTCGCGCGCCATCTGCGCCCCGGCGGAGTCGTGGTGATCGAGCCCTGGTACGTGCCGACGGCGTACCGACCCGGCACCGTCTACATGGACGCGATCCCGGGGAAGAGCCGCACCGCGCTCCACCAGGTCCGCATGATCGTCGCGACGCGGAAGGGGCGCCTCTCCGTCATGGACGCGCACCACCTGGTGGGCACGCCGGCCGGCGTCACGCACTTCGTGGAGCGCCACGAGATGGGCCTGTTCACGGAGGCGGAGACGGCCGAGGCCTTCGTGCGAGCGGGCCTCGACCCCACGTTCGACCCGGTCGGCATCTCGGACCGCGGCCTCTGGTTCGGACGCTCGCGCGACGGGGCCGGCGACGGCCCCGCCACGTCGGCCGGGAACCGAGGGGCCGTCCGGCGCCAAGGCGCGGTCCGGTGGCGGCGGCTCCCGGCGAGGCGGGGATAGCCCGGCGCCGCGGGCACCCCCCGCGCGCGGGACCTACTTCGGCGCACCCGCCCTAGAGCCCCGCCACGCTGCCACGTCCCGACCGTGCTTCGCACCCGTCTGGACCTCGAGCGCGTGGACCAGCGACGCGAGGAGCGGCTCCTCGGAGTGGCCGAGCCGTCGCTCGAGCTCGTCCACCAGGGCCGGGACGACCGGTGGGTGCGGGTGCTCCTCGAACCACTCGACGAGGGCCGCCGTCTCGCGGGGGTGCTCGCGGAGCACGGCCGCGAAGATCCCGGACGCGTCGGGACGACGGGCCCTCCAGAACGCCGTGACCGCGGCGTCGAGCGCGTCGGCCGAGGCGTTCGCCGCCGCCAGCAGCACGATGCGGCTCGCCTCGGCCTCGCGCAGGGAGGCGGCCATCCCCGCGAGGGCGACCGCGAGCCGCCCCTCCGACGTCGCGCTCTGCGCGAGCCGGCGCGCCACCTGCTGCGGGTCGGCCCGCCGGAGCCAGGAGACGCGGAGCAGCACCTCCCGGTCCCAGGCGGCGTCCTGCGCCGCGGCGGCGTGCAGGGACAGGAGGAGGGCGAGGGCCTCTTCTCCGAAGGCCCACTCCAGTCGCGACAACGCGAGCTCGCGCAGCGCCTTCGCGTCGTCGCCCTCGGCCGGCGTGCGGGCCACCTCGAGGAGGCGCGCCGCCCCGGCGGCGTCGCCCAGGGCCGCGGACACGGCCCAGGCACGCACCCGCCGCGCGGGAGGCGTCGCCGGGTCGGCGGCGATCGC
>CAZJJQ010000873.1:0-1663 GCA_964546345.1 uncultured Planctomycetales bacterium | reverse complement strand
CGTCCGCCTGCTGGGCCTGCTTCTCGGCCCACGCCCACGGCGTGAAGCCGGCGACCAGCTCCTTCGCGCTCATCCCGCTCCCGGCGGCGAGCAGGGCGTCGCGCAGGTACGCCCAGGGGTCCAGCCCCAGCTTCCGGCACGTCGCGCACAGCGAAGCCACCGTGCACAGACGCGCTGCGGCGGCGTCGCTCCCCGTGAAGAGCCAGTTGTGCCGACCCACGCCGATCCGACGGATGAAGCGCTCCACCTCCCCGTTGTCCAACGGGATTCGACCGTCCAACACGAACACGCACAGCGACAGCCAGCGGCCCTCGACGTACCGGATCGCCTTCCCGAGGGGGGTGCTCGGAGGCGCCTGGGGCCGCAGCTCCTCGATCCACTGCCGCAGCTTCTCCAGCAGGGGCCAGCTCTGCGCCTGACGCCGACGCGATCGCTCCTCGGCGCTCACGCCCTCCACGGTGGCCTGCCGCTCCACCTCGTACATCTTCCCGATCAGCGCCAGCGCCACCAGCGCCCGCGTGTCCCGCGCCTTGGCCGCACGCTCGAAGTACCGGCGAGCGTGCATCCAGCAGTGCACCAGCACGAAGATCACCGCGAGCTTCCGCAGCGCGCTCCCGAAGATCTTCTCCCCGTCGCACTGCACGGGGCCGATGCGGCGCTGGGGGGTCGGGCCTTCGCCCTCGGTCACCTCCTCGCCGTCGTCGTCGTCGCCCTCGTGCTCGGTGGGGAGAGCCGCTCCCGTAGAGGCCATGGTCCAGGGCAACGCAGGAGCGATCGGCTCGGTTGCCAGCAAGACCTCCTCGACGATCGGCTCGCCGTGCTCGTCGATCGCGGGGCGCAGCGCGAGCAGCTCGCCCAGGCCGCGGCTCTTGGCGGGGGTGAAGACGAAGGCCACGGCGCGACCGCCCACGGCCGTCCAGATCGTCCCCTTCCGAATGCCCTTGGGGTGATTGCGGTCGAGCACGTCGAGCCCCGTCCCGTCGACCTGCGGGAGCCAGGCCCTCATCGCCTCGTGCGTGAGGGCCCCGTGCAACGGGCGGAGCAGGTCGGCCGCCTGCGACCACCACCCCGTGAGGGTCGAGATGGGCACCGTCAGCCCTTCGCGCTCCAGGCGGCGTTGCTGGCGCTCGAGCGGAAGATGGTCCTCGCCCTTGTCGACCAACACCTTCGCGATCAGCCCCGCCCCCGCCTCCGATCCCTCGATCACTGTCGGGGGCATCGGTGCGGTCACCACCACGTCGCGGCACCGGCGGCAGGAGAGCTGCTCGCGCTGGGTGGTCTGCACGAAGAAGTGCCCGGGCTCGTACTCGGCGCGCCAGCACTCGACGTGGCCGAAGGGCTGGAGCCGCGACAGGCACTGCGGGCAGACCCGATCGGCCTCCAGGACGGACGACGACGCGCGTCTCTCGGGGAGCCCCGCGGGCTTGCCGCCCCGTCCATGTCGAGCCTCCTTGGGGAGCGGCTTCTTCGTCGGCTTCGCCTTGTCACCCACAGGGGAGGGTGATGCGCCGCCCTCGGGCTTCGCCGCGTCGCCCTCGGGCTTCGCCGTGTTGCCCTCGGGCTTCGCCGCATCGCCCAGGAGTTTGGCGAGCTCGGCCTGGTCGGCGGCGGTGAGCTTCTCGGACTTGCGGCCGTAGAGCATGCGGAGCGCGGCCTGGAGCTT
>CAZJJQ010000872.1:0-1664 GCA_964546345.1 uncultured Planctomycetales bacterium | reverse complement strand
ACCGCTGCTCGCCGTGCTGCTCGCGGCGCTCTACAACCACGTCGCGAAGCGCCGTCGCGTGCCCGGGGCCGTCGCCATGGGCTGCGTCCGCCTGGCGAACGCCTCCACCGGGGTGGTGCCCCTCCTCCTCGCGGGCGCCACGAGCCCGTTCGCGCTCGTCGGCCCCTGCCTGATCGGAATCTACTCCGCCGGGATCACGATCCTCTCGACGGCGGAGGACCGGCCCGGGCCGGCCACGGGGCGCCTCTGGTTCGCCCGCGCCACCTCCTTCGTCGCCTACGCCGGCGCAGGCATCCTCGCCTGCGTCGGCGCCCGCAGCCTGACCCTCGGACTCTTCCTCGCCGCCGCCGCCTGCCCGAGCATCGCCTTCGGGAGGGTCCCGCGGCGCAACCCGGTGCGCGTGCAGGTCCTCGAGCTCCTGCTCGGCCTCTACTGGCTGGAGGCCATGCTCGCCACGGGCGGCGCGAGGGGCTCCGACTGGGTGTTCGCCCTCTCGGTGCTGGCCGCCGCGTTCGCCGGGATCTACCTCAGCCAGGTCGCGATCCGGACGCTGCGCGGCTGATCGCGCAGGTCAACGGGGGGCGCGCGCCGGGAACTCCTTCTTGAGCTTCTCGAGCAGGAGCTTGTAGAGGGGCTCCTCGCGGATGGCGTCGAGGTCGCGGTCCTGCTCGATCCAGGGCCAGTCGGCGTAGCCGCCGGAGACGGAGGAGACCAGGGCGGCCACGGCGCGGCCGCGATGGGCGCGGCGGTCGTCGTCGGACTCCGAGCTCGCCGCCCACCGCGCGTAGGCGCAGGCGATGTTGTAGTAGGCGAGGTTGGGCGCGTCGCGCACCCGCAGCTGGTCGCGGAAGTAGCCCACCGCCCGGCCGTACTCGCCGAGCCGCAGGCACAGGCCGGCCGCGGCGTCGTACTCGCCGGCGCCGTCGAGCTCCTCGATGCGTGCGTCCGCCTTCGGGCGCCAGTCCTCCGCCCGGTGCTTCGCGAGCGTCGGCAGCACGCCGGAGTCGAGCAGCGCCTCCTCGGCCTTCCCGGCGTTGAGGATCAGGACGCCCTGCCCGGCCCGCCTCGCGCGCCGCTGGGCGCGCAGCTGGGTGATCATGACGTCGCGTCGGATCGCGTAGTAGATCGACTCGAGCGCGTCGAGCGCCTTGGCGTCGTCGGCGGTGACGAGCTCGGCCAGCGCGTTGGCCGCCATGTGGCGGAACTCGTAGCCGTCCGCGATGAAGTCGGGGGTGCGCAGGAACGCCCACGAGCCGCCGGGGAACACGTTCGGCTCCTTGACCCCCTCGTTGCGCAGGATCGCGAGGCAGAGCTCGATGGCGAGCGCGCGTTCCGGCCGCAGCACGTCGTACTGCCCGGGATAGGAGCCCGTGCTGCCGCTCCGCGACTTGCGGGAGAGGAAGAGGCCCTCCACGCGCGCGCGCCGCACGAGGGTGTCCACCGGCGCGAGCGGGCGGGGCAGGGTCCCGTCCGCGCCCCGGACGGCGTCGAGCGCCCGGGCGGCCTCCTCGGGGTCCTCCACCATCGCCCGGACGAGCGCGCGGGAGACGGCGGGGTCCCGCTCGGCGACGAGCGCGTCGCGCAGCGCCGCATAGGACGCCGCGCTCCCTTCGAGCGCGAGCGCACGCCCGAGGGAAGGGCGCACCGAGGCGGGGGCGGCCTTC
>CAZJJQ010000871.1:0-1669 GCA_964546345.1 uncultured Planctomycetales bacterium | reverse complement strand
GCGGCTCGCCCCCCGGGGGGGGCGGCGGGGCGCCGGCGGGCCGGGGGGGGACGGGGTCGTCGGTCATGGGGGCGGCGGGGGCGGGCCCCCCGCGGGCGGGGAGGCCCGGGCCCTTACGGCTGCGCCTCGATCTTGAGCTTCTCGCGCGTCGCGCGGCGGCGATCCGCCTCCTTGAGCAGGCGCTTGCGCATGCGGAGGCTCTTCGGCGTCACCTCGAGCAGCTCGTCGTCGGCGAGGAACTCGAGGCACTCCTCGATGCTCATCCGGGTGGGCGGCGGGATGTCGGCCTTCTCGTCGGCGCCCGCGGACCGGATGTTGGTCAGGTGCTTGCGCTTGCACGGGTTGACGAGGACGTCCTCCTCGCGCCGGTGCTCGCCCGTGATCATGCCCTCGTAGACCATCTCCGTCGGCTCGACGAAGAACTGGCCGCGGTCGGTCAGCGCGTTGAGCGCATACGACGTGACCGGGCCGGTCTCGGAGGAGACCTGGCTCCCCGTGGCGCGGGTCCCGATCTCGCCGCGGTGGGGGCTGTAGCCCTTGAGCACGCTCGTCAGGACGGCGTTGCCGCGCGTCGCGTTCATGAGCTTCGTGCGCAGGCCGATGAGCCCGCGGGCGGGCGCCTCGAACTCGAGGAAGGCGAGGTCGCCGTGGGTCTGCATGTGGAGCATCTCGCCCCGTCGCCGGCCCATGAGCTCGATCACCTTGCCGACGTCGTCGGGGGGGACCTCGATGTTGACCTGCTCGATGGGCTCCTCGATGCCCTCGGGCCCGTCGCGGAACAGGACGCGCGGGCGGCCCACCGCGAACTCGTAGCCCTCGCGGCGCATCGTCTCGATGAGGATGCCGAGGTGGAGGACGCCGCGGCCGCGGACCTCCATGCTGTCGGCGCGGTCGGTCGGCAGCACCTGGAGGGCCACGTCGGCCTTGCGGGCGCGGTCGAGGCGGTCCTTCACGTGGCGGGACGTGACGAACTCGCCCTCCTTGCCGGCGAAGGGCGAGTCGTTGACCCGGAACTCCATCGCGAGCGTGGGGGCCTCGACCGTCAGGGTCTGCGGCGGGACGGGGTTGACCACGTCGGTGATCGTGTCGCCGATCTCCACGTTCTCGAGGCCCGAGATCGCGACGATGTCGCCGGCCTCGAGGAGGTCGGTCTGCACGCGCTGGAGGCCCTCGAAGGCGTAGATGCGGCCCGCGTTCGCCTGCTCGGAGGTGCCGTCGGCGTGCAGCACGAGGATGCGGTCGCCCTCGCGGACCCGGCCGCCCTCGAGGCGCCCGATCGCGATGCGGCCCACGTACGGGTCCACCTCGATGTGGCAGACGGGGAGGTTGAGCACGGCGTCGGGGCTCGAGCTCGGCGCGGGGATGGCGCTGAGGATCGTGTCCAGGATGGGGGCCAGCGTGGGGCCGCCCTCGACCGTGAAGCCCGCGCGCCCCTGGCGGCCGGACGCGAAGATCACGGGGAACTCGAGCTGGTGGTCGTGGGCGCCGAGCTCGATGAAGAGCCCGTACACCTCGTCGAGCACCTCCTTCGGCCGCGAGTTCTGCCGGTCGATCTTGTTGATGATGACGATGGGCGAGAGGCCCCGCGCGAGCGCCTTGCGCAGCACGAAGCGCGTCTGGGGGAGGGGGCCCTCGAACGCGTCCACCAGCAGGCACACCCCGTCCGCCC
>CAZJJQ010000870.1:0-1669 GCA_964546345.1 uncultured Planctomycetales bacterium | reverse complement strand
GCCCGCGCGCGACGCCGCCCCCGGACGATCGCGAGCGCGAGGAGCAGGAGCGGGGCCGCGAGGAGCCACCCGGCACGGTCGAGGAGCCCCCGGGCGGCCGCGAGCACGGAGGTCGCGACCGCGCGGAGGGTCGCGCGCTGCGCGGTGGGGTCGTACGCGAGGACGTCGCGGTTCCAGGCGAAGTCCACGGCGTCCCGCAGGCGCGCGAAGAACCCGACGACGCCGTCGTACGGGTCCTCGTCCAGCACCCCCGCGGGCGTGGCGTCGAAGCGCACCCACGGGCCGCCCTCGAGGGACGCCTCCACCCAGGCATGGGCGTCCCCCCGACGCAGCGTCCAGAAGCCGCCGACCGCGTTCCATCGCGAGGCGTGCCAGCCGGCCACCAGGCGTGCGGGGATCCCCGCGACGCGCAGGCAGCAGGCGAGCGCGCTCGCGAAGTACTCGCAGTGCCCCCTGCGCGTCCGGAAGAGGAAGTCGCCCACCGGGTCCGGCCCCGCCGGCGCCCCCCCCAGGTCGTACTGCGCGCGCTCCCGGACCCACGCGACGAGCGCCTCCGCTCGCGCCCGGTCGCCGACCAGCCCCCGCACGGCCGCGTCCACCGCGGGGAACAGCTCGGCGCGCAGGCCGTCGGGAAGCTCGAGGAGCGGGTCGATCGTCGCGGGGTTCGGGGCGGGGCCGGCGACCACGCCTCGCGACGCCGCCTCCACCACGTACACCTGGCGCGCCACCGGCCGCGGGTGGAGCGCCCGCACGGTGCCGTGCGTGCGGTGGAGCGCGTACCGATCGGGCAGGGGATCGCGGAACTCGACCCACGACGTGCCCTCGAGCAGCGGCAGCCGCGCCGAGGCTCCCGCGTCGATCACGACGGCGAGCCGCGCCGGCGCGTCGTCGATCGGCGGCCCGAACGGCTCGGTGCGAGGCGTCGCGAGGTCCAGGGAGAGCACGTCCTCGGCCCCCGCGTCGGTCCACGTGCGGCCGTCGAACGCGTCGAAGGCCGCCGCCCGCAGATAGGGAGGCTCGCGGCGCGCGGCCGGCGTCAACGGCTCGGCGGAGCCCACGGGCTCGTCCGGGTCCCCGAGCGCGCCGAGCCCACGCAGGCGCACCTCGTCCCCGACGCCCAGGCCCGCCGACGCCGACCGGCCCGGCAGGGACAGGAGCGGCACCTCCGTGCGGGGGAGCACGACGAAGATCGGCGCCGCGAGGGCCAGCGTCGCGAGGGCCGCGCGATCGGCGGCGCCCCGGCTCGCGCGCGTCTCCTCCGGCGGGCTCCGCACGACGCCGCCCGCCTCGACCACGCGGAGGGCCCCGCGCCATCGATGCCACGTCGCGAGCGCCCGATGCGCCAGCACCGCGAACGCGAGCCCCGCGAAGAGGAGCCCCGATCCGTCCGCGAGGGCCCAGCCGAGGGCGGTCTCGAGCAGCGCCACGCCGAGCAGGAAGCCGTGCTCGCGCGGCGCCTTCGGCTTGAGCAACGAGACCGCGGAGATCGCGCACAGGAACCGCAGGAGCGCGTGCGTGAGGTCGCCGCCGGGCAGGAACGCGAAGCCCACCGAGGCGGCGAGCAGCCCCATCCGCCCGAGGACGCCGAGCCCGAGCCCCTCGGCGCGCGCGCCCACGGCCGCGACGGCGAGCGCGGCCAGCGCCTGGGGCGCGACGGCGACCCCGTCCC
>CAZJJQ010000869.1:0-1669 GCA_964546345.1 uncultured Planctomycetales bacterium | reverse complement strand
CGCCGGGCCCGAGCGGCCGTCGGGCGCCGCCGTCGCCCGCGCGACGGCGGAGACTGCCGCGTTCGCCACGTCGCCTGGGGGCCGCCGCCTGTACGTCGATCGCGACGACGGCCGCGGGACGGCGCTCATCGCGAAGCGCGGCGCGCTCGACCCCACCACGCTGCGCCTCTGGCGCGACCTCGTGCGCGCGAGCCGGTGGACGCACGTCGTGGACGTGGGCGCGAACTACGGGGAGATGCTCGTGGACCTCGAGGGGGCGGCGGGGGCCAGGATCCTGGCCGTCGAGCCCAATCCCCACGTCCGGCGGCTGCTCGAGCGATCGCTGCGCGAGGCCGGGGTGCCCGCGACGATCGTGCCCACGGCGGTCTCGGACGCGCCGGGGCGGCTCGCCCTCACGATCGACCGCACCTGGTCGGGCATGAGCGCCGTGCACGCGGAGCCGAGTGAGACCGCGGGGCACCGGCTCGAGCGGCTCGAGGTCGAGGCGACGACCCTAGAGGCCCTGCTCGAGGACGGCACGCCCGACGCGGGCAAGCGCGTGCTGCTCAAGGTGGACGTGGAGGGGCACGAGGCCGCCGTGCTGCGCGGCCTCCCCCGCGCCGGCGCGGGCTACGCCGAGCTCGCGGCGCTCGTGGAGATCCGCCACCTCGGGGCGACCGACCTCTCGCTCGTGCTGCGCTCGTACGACCTCGACCTCTTCGATCCCACGGCCGGCGCCTTCCGCCGCTTCGGGGCCGGCGGCCTCGACGCGCTGCTGGCCGCCCTCGAGAGCGGGCGGTTCCATCGGGAGGACGCGGTGCTGCGGCCGCGGCCCGCGGCCGCCGTGGCGCCGGCGCCCGCGCCGTGATCACCGTGCTCATGACGACCCGCGACGGCGCCGTCGGCCTGCCCGCGGTGCTCGACGCGTACGGGCGCCTGGAGGCGCCCTCCGGAGGCTGGCGACTGGTCGCCGTGGACGACGGGAGCCGCGACGGGACCCTCGGGCTGCTCGAGGCCCGCCGACCGCTCCTGCCGCTGACCCTGATCGCCCTGCCCGCGCAGGGGCTCAACGCCTCGCGCAACCGCGGGCTCGCGGCGCTCGAGGGCGACCTCGTCGTCTTCACCGACGACGACTCCGTGCCCCGCCCCGACTGGCTGGTGCGGATCCGGGAGGCGGCCGACGCGCATCCGGAGGCGGACGTGATCGCGTGCACGGTGAAGGCACGCTTCGAGGTGGAGCCGGAGCCGTGGGTCCTGTCCGCCGTGCGGAGGGGGCCCAACTTCGCGTGGGTGGACCTGCCCGCCTCGGGGCCCGTGGACCCGACGTGGGCGGTGGGACCTTCGTTCGCCGTGCGGGCCGCCCGCTTCGCGGAGGGCCTCCGCTTCGACGAGACGATCGGCCCCGACGGGACGCCCACGTACGCGATGGGGGCCGAGACCGAGCTCCTGCTGCGGCTCGAGCGGGCCGGGGCCAAGGCGTGGTACGCGAGGGAGGCCTACGTCGAGCACCGGGTCCCCGCCTCCATGGTCGAGCCGGACGAGCTCGTCCGGCGGGGGGCGCGCTACGGGAGGGGAAGGATGCGCCTGGGCACCTCGCGACTCTCGCGCGCGCGGCTCCGGTGGCGGGGCGTGCCGCTGTCCGCGCTCGCCGTCCTGCTCCCGCGGCGCCTCGCGTGGGCGCGCGCGCGCC
>CAZJJQ010000868.1:0-1670 GCA_964546345.1 uncultured Planctomycetales bacterium | reverse complement strand
CAAGTACCTCGCTGAGTTCCGCGCGAAGGGAAAGAAGTAGCCATGCCCACCCCGCCGCTTCCCTCGCGCGACGACTGCCGCCCCAAGGTGGCCCCGGTCACGCCCCGAGCCTACAAGTGCCATTGCGGCGAGCGCGGCTACGAATGGCTGCGCTGGCCCGGCTTCACCGACGACGGGGCGAGCGTGCTGTGTCGCGCCCACGCGATGGGGCGCCGCATTCGTGAGGCCGCCGCGCGGAGGATCGCCCCGTGATCTTCGCCTACCGCAACGTGGACTCCCCCAACGGGGACTTCGGCCTCGTCAAGCAGGAAGGCGACGAGCGGTTCGCCGTGCTGACCGTCGAGGAGTACGCCGCGCTCCGCGAAGCCGACGCCCGCGCCAACACGGCGAAGGTGCTGCTCAAGGAGGCGCGGCCGTACATGAAGCGCCTGCCGTTCGACCTCGCCAAGCGCATCGACGCCGCGCTGGGGGAGGGGTAGATGGTCCTCCCCGTCGCCCGCCCCGTCTACCTCACCGTCATCATCCCGGGCGATCCCGTCGCGCAGGGGCGAGGCCGGGCCGTGCGCTTCGGCAACTCCGTGCGCGTGATCGACCCGTCGAAGTCCCGGTCGTGGAAGGGTGCGGCGCAGGTCCACATGCTCGCGGCGAGACAGCGCGCGGGCGTCTACTCCCCGGTCGATGGGCCGCTAGAGGTGTGGGTCGTGGCGACGTGGGCGCGCCCCAAGTCGCACCCGAAGAAGTCGCCGCCCGAGTGGCGCACGTCCCGCCCCGACGCGGACAACATCGGGAAGGCGGTCCTCGACGCTGGCAATGGGACGCTGTGGGCCGACGACTCGTCGGTCGTGCGGCTGGTCGTGGAGAAGCGATACGGCGCGGTGTCGAGCGTGGTGGTCACGCTGGCGCCCGCCCTCAACCAATCGGCACGGGCCGAGGGAGGAAGTTAGATGTGGTGCTTCCTGACAGGACATGGGCCGTGGACGGCGGGGCCCGGTTGCCTCGTGTGCCTTCGGTGCGGCAAGCGCGTCTCGGTGATGCCATGACCCGCCCCTCGCCGCGCAAGGTGGGGAAGGCGCTGCCCGCGCTGATCGTCGAGATGCGGTGGCAGGACGGCCGCTGGTGGTGGTGCGACGTTCGCCTACGCAGCGGCCCGAAGTTCCCGCCCCTAAGCGCCTACCATCGGTCAATCGGGTACACCCGCGTCAAGTACGTCCCGCGCAAGGTGGGGGCGAGGAGGGGGAAGTGAGACACCCTGACGAGTGCGGGAATTGCCACAAGCGCGCGACCGACAAAGGCCGCGCGTGGGACGGGCGGAGAGCGTACAGGTGCCGCCTGTGCGGGCAGACGTGGACGTTCGGCCTACAAGGACGGCGGCGTCGGTTCAGCCCGCAGCGGATCGGCTACCAGTTCGCGGACACCGGGGCAGATCGGAGGACGACGTGACCAACGACATCGAAGCGGCGTTCCGCAAGTTCAAGCACGCGCAGGCGTGCTACGGCGCCGACTGCGAGCGCAACGGCGGCACCGCATCGGAGGGAGCCGCGCGCGACCGAGACGAGGCGGAGGACGCGCTACTGAAAGCCCTCGCGCACGCCGCGCGGGGGGAGGGGGAGGAAGCCGAGGTCCATCGCCAACTGGACGAAGCCACGAGGATCGTCAAGCCGTACTACAAC
>CAZJJQ010000867.1:0-1678 GCA_964546345.1 uncultured Planctomycetales bacterium | reverse complement strand
GACGCCGTCTCGCAGCGGCTGCGTGCCATCGCGGCGCGGCCCGGGTGGGGCGCGCGTACCGCCGAGGTCGTCGTCTACGGGCGGAGCGCGGCCGGCCGGGCGCTGGAAGCCCTCCGCGTCGGTCCGAAGGACGCGCCCGTGGTGCTCGTCCACGGCGGGCTCGCCGACGACGACGCGGCGGGGACGGCCGCGGCGCTCGAGCTCTGCGAGCGGCTGCTGCCCGAGCCGGGGGTGCGTACGACCGGGGAGGGCGTGCCCGACGTGCGCGTGGGCTACCTCGTGATCCCGGCGCCGAATCCCGACGCCCTGGCCGCATTCCTGTCCGGGAAGGGGTGGGGGCGTGGGGGAGGGGACGTGGATCGCGACCGCGACGGACGGCGCGGTGAGGACGGCCCCGACGACCTGGACGGCGACGGCGAGATCCTGTGGATGCGGCGGCGCGTGGTGGACGGGCGGTTCGCCCCGGACGATGCGGCGCCCCGGGCCGACGGCGCGAAGCTGGGCGACCCGCGCCTCCTGCGCGACGCCGGCCCCGACGCGCGGCGGGCGGTCTCGTTCGGCCCGCTCGAGCGCGAGGGCCACGACGACGACGGCGACGGCGAGGTGGACGAGGATGCGCCGGGCACCGACCTCACGCGGAACGTGATGGGCGTATGGGAGGAGATGGGGGCCTGGCCCGGGGACGGCCCGTTCCCGGGGTCGGCTCCCGAGACGAAGGCGCTCATGGACCTGTCGTTCGAGACGGCTTCGTTGCTCGCCTGGTACGGGTTCTCGTCGGAAGGGCCCCGCCTCGAGCGCGCGAGCGAACGCGGCAACGACGCGGACGTGGACGACGGGCTCTACGGCCTGCTCTCGCCCGCGTGGAAGGTGGCCTGCGGGCTCGAGCTCCGCAAGGCCTCCGAACGGCCCGGCGCCTCGGCCAACGTGGGCAGCGACCTCGACTGGGCCGCGCGGCACCTGGGCGTGCCCGCGTGCCGCGTGCCCGTGTGGCGCATCGCGAAGGAGGCCGGCAACGGCCGGGAGCGCGGCGATCCCGACGAGCTCGACTGGCTCCTGTGGAACGACCGCGTGCTCGGGGGCAAGGGCTTCGTGCCGTGGCACGAGGTGAAGCACCCCACCTACGGCACCGTGGAGGTCGGCGGCTGGCGTCGCTTCACGCGGTACGAGCCGCCGGCCGATGCCCTGTCGGCGGCCGTCGAGGGGGTCGTGAAGGTCCCGCTCGCGCATGCCGCGTTCGCTCCGCACCTCGCCCTGAGCCTCGAGACGAAGGACCTGGGCGCCGGCATCGCGCGGGTTCGGGCCCGCGTCCAGAACGTGGGTGGGGGTCCCACGGAGACCCAACGCGCCGAGAAGGCCGCCCGGGCCCAGGGCGTGCAGCTCCAGCTGGTCCTCGAAGCCGGGAGCGAACGGCTTGCGGGCCCGGATCGCCTCTCGCTTGGCACGCTGGCGGCCGGCGCGACCTCGGGGGAGACGGAGTGGCTCGTGCGTCGGACGACGCCCGGCGCGATCGCGCGCGCGGTCGCGCGCCATCGCGTCGCGGGTTCGGCCGAGGCGGAGGTGAAGGTCCCGTGAGCACCCGCCTCCGTCTCCGCGTCGCCTCCCGCGCGCTCCTGGCCGCCGGTCTCCTCCCGGGCGCGGGCCCGCGCGCGCACGCGGGTGAGCCGCCGCCGCCCCCGGC
>CAZJJQ010000866.1:0-1690 GCA_964546345.1 uncultured Planctomycetales bacterium | reverse complement strand
GTCCCCGGGAGCGCCATGTCCGACCCCACCCCCGCCGCGACGCCCGACGCCCTCCTCCGCGCCCTGACGTGGAGGTACGCGGTGAAGAAGTTCGACGCCACGCGCCGGATCCCCGCCGACACGTGGGCCGCGCTCGAGCAGTCGCTCGTGCTCACGCCGTCGTCGTTCGGGCTCCAGCCGTGGGCGTTCTTCCTCGTGCGCGATCCCGCGCGGCGGGAGGCTCTCGTCGGCGCGTCGTGGGGGCAGCGCCAGGTGGCCGACGCCTCCCACCTCGTCGTGTTCGCGATCCGACAGGGGCTCGCGGCCGCGGACGTGGACAGATACGTCGCGCGCATCGCGGAGGTGCGCGGGGTGGCCGCCGACACGCTCGCCGGGTACCGGAAGGTGATGCTCGGCTTCCTGGGCCGCCCGGCCGAGCAGTTCGACGTGGACGAGTGGGCCGCGCGCCAGGTCTACATCGCGCTCGGCCAGTTCATGGCCGCCGCCGCCGTCCTCGGGATCGACACCTGCCCGATGGAGGGGCTCGATCCGCGTGCCTACGACCGCATCCTGGGGCTCGAGGGGACGGGGTACGCGACCGTGGTCGCGTGTCCGGCCGGGTACCGCGCCCCGGACGACCGTTACGCGGCGCAGACGAAGGTGCGCTACCCGGCGGCGGACGTCGTCCGCGTCATCGGGTAGCCGAGCGGGGGGCGGAGGTCCGGCGGGAGGTGGCGGCGCCCCGGGGGTGCCCCCGGTGGCGTACGGGATGCTTGGGCGAACGGAAACCCATGCTAGCGTGGGGGTTCGGTCGGTTGACGACGGCCTCCCCCCTCCGGCGCCCCCCGCGGGCACCTCGCGCGCCCCCTCCGGCGCGCGGCCAGGGGGGGACGCCCCCGTCCACCGCTGCCCGGCACGGTCGTCATCCCTGCCGGGAGGCACCCTGGACAGGATTTTCCCTTGATCAGCAAGCGGCTGGCAGATTGCCAGCGAGTGATCGGCTACTGCTTCGCGAACGAGCAGCTTCTCGAGATGGCCCTGACGCACTCCTCGGTCCGCACCCCGGACCGCGAGTGCAACGAGCGCCTGGAGTTCCTCGGCGACTCCGTGCTCGGCCTCGCCATCACGGAAGAGCTCTATCGCCTCCTTCCCGAGCAGCAGGAGGGCGAGCTGACGCGGATCAAGTCCGCCGTCGTGTCGCGCGGCCCCCTCTACAAGGTCTCGATGCGCATGGGGCTGCCCCGGTTCGTCGAGGTCGCCAAGGGCGTCGGCCGTCGGGAGGACCTGCCGGTCTCCCTGACGGCGAACCTCGTCGAGAGCATCATCGGCGCCATCTACATGGACGCCGGGTTCTTCCCCGCGCGGGAGTTCATCCTGCGCCACCTCGGCCCCGAGCTCGAGGACGTGCTCGCCGACCGCGTGCCGCGCAACTACAAGAGCCTGCTCCAGCAGGAGGCGCAGCAGGTCCTCGGCGTCACGCCCATCTACCGGACGATCGAGGAGGAAGGCCCCGACCACCGCAAGAGCTTCACGATGGTGGCGGTCCTGCGCGGCACCGAGTACGGCCGCGCGACCGCCATCAACAAGAAGGAAGCCGAGCAGGAGGCCGCCAAACACGCGCTCGAGGCGCTCCGGCGCAGCGGTCGCGGGCGGCGCGGTCGCGACGACGGGCGTGGCGACGGGCGCGGTGACGGACGCGGCGAAGGCCGTG
>CAZJJQ010000865.1:0-1691 GCA_964546345.1 uncultured Planctomycetales bacterium | reverse complement strand
CCGCGGCATCCGGGGGGGGGTGGCCGTGCCGGCGGCGGGTGGGGGCGGCGGGGGAGGGTGGGGCGCGGCGGCGTGCGGGGGCGGACGCGGCCGGCGCCTACCCGCCCCCGGTGCCCGTCGGCGCCCCCTCGTTGCGCACCCACCGCGATCCGCGGCCGGCCCCCTCGCGCCGCAGGCGCCCCTCCGCCCGCAGCGCGTTGAGGATGCGGGAGAGCCTCTTGTCGGGGGCGCCGGGGCAGCGCTCACGGAGGGCGAGCAGCGAGAACACGGCCGGCAGCTCCTCGAGCGCCGCGACCCGGATGCGCGTGTCGAGGCCCCCGTCGGAGACCTTCATGTCGAGGAGGGGCGTCGTCGGCTCGAGCATCGGGGCCCGCGGCGCGCGCGACCGCGCCTCGACGGCCGCGAAGAACCGCTGGGCCCACACGTTGCCCATCTTGCGGTTCCCCGCGTAGACGACGGGCACCTTCGGGTGCATGGCCGCGAGCTCGGCCAGCACGCGCAGGAGGTGGCTCGGGGGCCACTTGCCCACGCGGTCGGGGTTGCCGAAGTCGGCGTACTGCGCCTCCACCACCATCGCGGCGTGGGCGTATCCCCCGAGCTCGGTGAGCTGCTGGTGGAGGCCGCGGATCTGGCCCACGTCGTTGAGCAGGTTCTCCATGGACTTGCGCTCGACCACCGCGAGCAGCCGTTCCCCGACGCGCAGGGCGTAGTCGCCCGCCGGCAGCTGCGCGCGCGTGACGTTCGATCCGGGGAACCGCCACGGGTACTGCTCGCGGCGGTCGATCACCACGTCGAGCGCGCCGCCGGGGAACAGTTCGACGCGCCCGCTCGTGCGGTGCGCGCGCGCCGCGACCTCCGTGCGGAAGAAGATCTGCTCGACCACGTCGCGCCCGTCGCTCGTCGGGCGCTCGATCTTGAGAAACTCGCATCGCTTGCGCATCGGCCGGTCGAGGATCACCGACAGCTTGCGTCCGACGCGCGCCAGGCGCTCCACCGGCACCACCTCGACGGGCTCGAGCACCTCCGCCGGATCCGGGGCCCCTTCCCGCAGGCAGAAGATCTGGCTGCCCGCCCCCGGCCACTTGTTCTGCGCCCGCACGGCCAGGAGGACGCGGCCCTCGCGCTCGATGCGGATGCGGTAGGGGAAGCGCGGGTGCGCGGTCCGTTCGACGATCCACGTCGCGGTCATGGCGCCGGCAGCCTACGCGGAACTCCCGCGGGCGGCCATGGGCGGGTCGTGGATCAGCTCCCGAAGATCCACGGCGCGAGCAGCCAGACGCCCGCTGTCATCACGACGATGGCCGCGCCGTCGAGGACGAGCCCCGCGCGCACCATGTCGCGCACGCTCACCTCCCCGGTGCCGTACGCCACGGTGTTCGGCGGGGTGGCCACGGGCAGCGCGAAGCCGCAGGAGGCGCCGAGCGTGCCCGCGAGCAGGATCGGCAGCGGGTCCGTGCCCAGCCCCTTCGCGAGCGCGGAGAGGACCGGCAGCATCATCACGGTGGCGGCGGTGTTGTTCGCGATCTCGGAGAGGAGCGTCATCCCGAGCGTCACGGCCAGCACCACGAGCATGGGGGGGAGCCCGCCGAGCCCCTGGAACGAGGCGGCGAGGTAGTCGTTGAGCCCCCCCGGCACACGCCAGCTCTCGGCGAGGCAGAAGCCGCCGCCGAACAGGAGGAGCGTGCCCCACG
>CAZJJQ010000864.1:0-1698 GCA_964546345.1 uncultured Planctomycetales bacterium | reverse complement strand
CGTGCGGGCGCTGCGTGCAGGACAGCGCCGCTGGGCTGATCAACGTGTCCACCGCGCTGCCCTGCCGCATCTCCGTCTACGAGGAGGGCGGCAGGACCGTGCTCTCCACGATCAGGCCGTCCGTCATGCTCGAGATGTTCCGCGCGCCCCGGCTGGCGGCGGTGGCGCAGGAGGTCGAGGCGACGATCGTCTCGATCATGAACGACGCGGCGGGGAGGCCGGGCGCCTGAAGACGGGCGGGGCCCTCCCCCCCCGCGCCCCCCTCGTCCCCCGACGCGCCCGCTGCCCCGTTGTCCGTGGGGCCCGGGGCGCGTATCGTCCTCCCGTGCGCGCCCGCCCCCTCGCCGCCGCCGGTCTGCTCGCGATGCTGTGCGGGGCCGTCGTCGGGCTCGTCGGCTGCGGCGCCGACCCGTACCCGGGGCAGCCCGACGCGGGCACGCTCCGGATCTCGTTCGTCTCGGAGATGAACGGCTTCGATCCCGTGCGCGCGAGCGAGGACATCCGCACGCAGTGCGTCCTCAACGTGTACGACGCGCTCTACCAGTACGCGTACCTGAAGCGGCCGTACGAGCTCGAGCCCTGCCTGGCCGAGGCCCTGCCGGAGGTGTCCGCGGACGGGAAGGTCGTGCGGATCCGCCTGAAGCGCGGCGTGCGGTACGTGGACGATCCGTGCTTCCAGGGCACGGGGGGCAAGGGGCGGGAGGTCGTCGCGGGCGACGTGGTGTTCTGCCTCAAGCGGCTGATGGACCTGAAGTCGGACACGAAGGGCAGCTGGCTGCTCGGGGGGAAGGTGGAGGGGCTCGACGCGTTCTCGAAGGCGAGCGAGGAGGCGCCGGACGGGCCGCGACGGCACCGCTACGGGAAGGACGAGGGGTTCCCCGAGGTGCCGGGGCTCGTCGCCGTGGACGACCACACGGTCGAGGTCCGCCTCGTCGAGCCGTACCCGCAGCTCCAGTGGGTGCTCGCGATGCCCTACACGTCGATCTACCCGCCCGAGGCCGTGGCCTGGTACGGCAAGGAGTTCCTCAACCACGCCGTCGGGACCGGGGCGTTCCGGGTCGAGGAGTACCGGCCCGGGCAACGGCTCGTGCTCGTCCGGAACCCGGGCTACCGCGAGGAGCGCTACCCGTCCGAGGCCTCGGCGGAGGAGACGAAGGCGGGGCTCCTCGAGGACGCGGGGCGGCCCCTGCCGCAGGTGGATCGCGTCGTGGCGACGGTGATCAAGGAGAGCCAGCCCCGCTGGCTGTGGTTCGAGGCGGGGTGGCTCGACGTGATCCGCGTTCCCAAGGACAGCCACGACGTCGCCATCGGCCCGCCGCCCGCGCGGGAGCTCAAGCCGCAGCTGGCCGCCCGCGGGGTCGTGCTGTGGAAGGAGCCCCAGCTCGAGATCATCTACGACGGGTTCAACATGCAGGATCCGGTGGTGGGGGTGGGGGAGAAGGCGAAGGCCATCCGCCGCGCGATCTCGCTCGCGACCGACTACGCGTGGGCGGCCGAGTACCTCTACAACGGCCTCGTGGAGGACATGCAGGGGCCGATCCCGCGCGACACCGCGGAGTGGGACCCCGCGTTCGTCAACCCGTGGAAGCCGGCGAAGGGCGAGTCGCGCGCGCAGGCGCTCGCGCGCGCGCGCGAGGTGCTCGAGCAGGCGGGCTTCCCGGGCGGGCAGGGCGTCCCCGAGATCACCGTGGACGTGCT
>CAZJJQ010000863.1:0-1704 GCA_964546345.1 uncultured Planctomycetales bacterium | reverse complement strand
ACAGCCTCGTGCCGGAGGTCACCCCCTTGAGCGAGTCGGCGGGGGTCGCGGGCGTCGGCGGCGGCGCGGCGGGCTTCGGGTCGTCGGCCCGGGCCGACGGCGTCCCGACGAGGGCGAGGAGGCCGCACAGGAGCAGGGAGCGCGGGTGCATCGACACGGTCGGTCCTCCGTCGGCGAGCGCGGGGCGGCGATCATCCCATCCCGCGACCCCGTGCCCGCCCCCCATCGCCCCCCCCTTCCCGTCGTCGCCGCGGTCCACATGGGCTACGGCCACCTCCGCGCGGCGTTCGCCCTGGCCGACGCGGCGGGCGTGCCGGTCGTCGAGGCCGACGGGCCCGGGGTGGCCGGCGAGGAGGAGCGGCGCATGTGGGCGCGCTCCCGCTCGCTGTACGAGGGGCTCAGCCGTTCGGCCGGGAGCGGCCTCCTGCGCCCCGTGTCGCGCTTCGCCCTCGACCGCCTCACCACGATCCCGCGCCTGACCCGGGCCGGCGGCCTCTCCGGGAGGACCGCCGCCGTGCGGTACCTGGGCCGGCTCCTGCGGAAGGGCCTGTGCGGCGGCGTGCTCGCGCGCGCGCGGGAGACCGGGGCCCCGCTCGTCACGACGTTCTACGCACCCGCGATCGCCGCCGATCTCGCGGGGCACCCGACGGTCGTGTGCGTCGTGACGGACAGCGACGTGAACCGCGTCTGGGCCCCGGAGGACCCCGCGGGCACCCGCATCGTGTACGCGGTCCCGGGTCACCGGGCGGCGCGGCGGCTGCGTGCGTTCGGCGTCCCCGCCGATCGCGTCCACGTGACCGGGTTCCCGCTCCCGCTCGAGCTGGTGGGCGGCCCGGAGGCCGACGTGCTCCGCCGGAACCTCTCCGCGCGGCTCGTCCGCCTCGACCCCCGCGGCGCGTTCCGTGCGAGCGCCGAGCCCGCGGCGCGGCGGGCCCTGGACGACGCGGACGCGGGCGGCGCTCCTCCGCCGCCGCTCGTGGTCTTCGCCGTCGGCGGCGCCGGCGCGCAGGTGGACCTCGCCTGCGCGCTCCCCCTGGCGCTTTGCGACCGCATCCGCGACGGACGCGTACGCCTCGCCCTGGTCGCGGGCACCCGTGCCGACACGGCCACCGCGTGCCTGACGGCCCTGGAGGAGGCAGGCCTCCGCGACCTCGAGCGCCCCGGAGGGCCGGTGGAGGTGGTCCGGGCCCCCACGTTCGCGGCGTACCTGGCCCGCCTCTCCCCCGTCCTGGCCTCCGCCGACGTCCTGTTCACCAAACCGAGCGAGATGACGTTCTTCGCCGGGCTGGGGCTGCCCCTCCTCCTCGCCCCGTGCCTCGGCCGCCACGAGGAGCACAACGCCCGCACGGTCCTCCGCCGGGGCGCCGCCCTCCACGCCGGCCCCGCCCGGCACGCCGACCGTTGGCTCCCCCCCCTGCTCGAGGACGGGCGCCTGGCGGCGGCCGCCTGGGCGGGTTGGCGGCGCCTGCCCTCCCACGGCACCCGACGCATCCTGGCGTTGCTCCCGCGAGAGTCCGGGTAGGCTTACCGCTTCCCCTTTGGAGTCCTTGATGCGTCACCGTCTCCGTTCGGTCGTGCTCGGCATCGCGGTCACCCTGGTCGGCGTCGCCGGCGCCGGCTGTCACAGCTCCCCGAGCGGCGGCACCCGCGGCTACGGCTCCGCCCCCGCGCCCCAGGCCCACACCGCCCCCGCCGCGCCCGCGG
>CAZJJQ010000862.1:0-1713 GCA_964546345.1 uncultured Planctomycetales bacterium | reverse complement strand
CCACGTCCCGCAGCGTGTCGGCGGCCTGCTTGCGCAGCGCCTCGTCCTGCGCCCCGAGGTCCCGGACGAGGTCCTCGGTGGACCGCCGCGTCGCGGCCAGGACGGCGGCGCCCTGCGCCTTGAGCGCCTCCAGGCCCGTGCGCTTGCCGCCCCCCGCCGGCTCCGGAGCCCGAGGCTCCCCCTCCGGGCCGCACGCACCCGCCCCCATCGCCGATAGGGAGATCGCCAGGCCGACGAGCCACGCGCGCATGGGAAGCCTCCGTCGGCACGGTACCCGAACCCCCGGGGATCGCCGCGGGCCGAGCCTTCGGGGTCGGGGGGCCGGCGCACCTGCGGGGTGCGGTAGGCTTCCCGACGCGTTTGGGTTCGCCGGCGGTCGTGCCGATAGGGTCCGCGTGCGGTTGGGGTCCGGGACCGGTCCATGCCCACTTCGCCTCTTCGGGCCCTCGCCACGACCTTCTGCCTGTGCCTCGTCGCCTGCGGGGGTGGCGGTGCGCTCGGCTCCCCCTCGAACGCGCCGCCTCCCGGGCCGGCGGGCGAGCCTCCGGCTTCGCCCCCGCCCCCGTCGTCGCCGCCCGTCGCGGGGATCCCCGACCTCGGCGCGAACGCGAGCCTGAACGGACGCCGGCCGTTCCCCGACGACGACCCGTGGAACACGACGGTGGACGCCGCGCCGGTGGACCCGGCCAGCGCGACGCTGATCGCGAGCATCGGGCTCTCGAAGGGCCTCCATCCCGACTTCGGCGCCGACCTCGACGGGGCGCCGTTCGGCATCCCCTACGTCGTCGTCGGGGGCACGCAGCCCCGCGTGCCCGTCACGTTCGACTACGCCGACGAGAGCGATCCGGGGCCCTATCCGATCCCGGCCGACGCCCCCATCGAGGGCGGCGCCGCATCCACGGGCGATCGCCACGTCCTCGTGATCGATCGGGATGCGTGGGGCCTGTACGAGACCTGGTCCACCTACCCCGCCGGAGCCGGGTGGGCCGCGGGCAGCGGCGCGCGGTTCGACCTGTCGCGCTCGCCCGCGAGGCCCGCGGGCTTCACCTCGGCGGATGCCGCGGGTCTCCCCGTGTTCCCGGGGCTCGTGCGGTACGACGAGGTCGTCGGGCTCGGCGAGATCCGCCACGCGCTGCGCTTCACCGCGCGGCGGACGCGCCGCGCCTACGTGGCGCCGGCCACGCACTTCGCGAGCTCGTACACGGGCGCGGACCGCCCACCGATGGGCATGCGGGTGCGCCTCAAGGCGTCGTTCGACACGACGCCGTTCCCGCCGCAGGCGCGCGTGATCCTGACGGCCCTCCGGCGTTACGGCATGCTGCTCGCCGACAATGGCGGCGACTGGTTCGTGAGCGGGGCCCCCGACCCGCGCTGGGACGACGAGCAGCTGAACACGCTGAAGTCCGTGCCCGGCAGCGCCTTCGAGGTCGTCCTCATGGGCCCCCTCGTGACGGACTGAACGCGGCGCGGCGGGCACGGCCCCAGGCCCCACCCCCGTCCACGGAAGGACCCGGCGGGGGCTCCGCCGGGTCCCGGGTGCGCGTCGGCGCGCGTACGATCGGTGCTACCAGCGGCTTCCGCCGCCGCCACCGCCGTAGCCGCCGCCACCCCCGCGGCCGCCGCCGCCACCGCCGTACCCGCCGCGGCCCCCACCGCCGCCGCCACGCTCCTCGCGCGGCTGGGCCTCGTTCACCTTCAGGTTGCGATCCTGGT
>CAZJJQ010000861.1:0-1715 GCA_964546345.1 uncultured Planctomycetales bacterium | reverse complement strand
GCGTCGCCGCGGCCCACCAGCTCGACGACCTCCACCAGGTCGTCCAGGTTGCGGATCCGCCGGTCGCCCAGCGCCGTGATCACGTCGAGCCGGCGCAGCTTGATGCGATCGGCGGGGCCCCCCTCGACGACGGAGGTCACGATCACGCCCGCGTCGGGGCCGGCCCCGACCGTGCGCGCGTCCTCCGAGGTGAGGTCGCGCGCCTCGAAGCCCAGGCGGTCGCGCGAGAGCTTCGCCACGGGCATGGGGGCCGAGCGCACCTCCACGTCCGTCTCCGCGTCGCCGCGCCGCACGCGGAGCCGCGCGGTGGCCCCCCGCTCGACGCCGGCCTCGGCCAGCCGGTAGTCGAAGAGCGTGGGCGCCTCGTGCCCCGCCACGGCGAGGATGCGGTCCCCCTTGCGCAGGCCCGCCTCGGACGCGGGGCCCTCCCCGAACACGTCGCGCACGCGCGGCGTGCCGTCGGCCGCGGCCTCGACCTCGAAGCCGAGCCACTCGCCCGTCACGAGCCGCCGCTTGAACGTGCGCCCCACCATCTCGCGCACGCGGTCGGCGGGGATGGCGAAGCCGATGCCCTCGGCGCCCGTCGAGCGGTTCAGGATCGCCGTGTTCACGCCGATCCACCGCCCCGTCACGTCGAGGATCGGCCCTCCCGAGTTGCCCGGGTTGATCGCGGCGTCGATCTGGATGAAGTCCTTGAACTCGGTCTCCGCGCTCTGCTGCGGCTTGATCGAGCGCCGGACCGCCGACACGACGCCCGTCGTCACCGTGAGCCCGAGACGGAAGGGGTTGCCGATCGCGATCACGGTCTCGCCGATCAGGAGGTCGTTCGATCGGCCGAGCGCGAGGTAGGGGTAGACCTCGGCACCACGGCCCTCCAAGGGCAGCAGGCGCAGGATCGCGAGGTCGGCGTCGAGGTCCACCGAGACGAGCCGCGCCTCGCGCTCCATCTCGCCCGAGAGCCCCTCGCCGATGCGCACGAGGATGCGCGACGCGCGCGCGATCACGTGCGCGTTCGTGATCACGTACCCGTCGGGATGGAAGATGACCCCCGTCCCGAGGCTTCCCTCGCGCTCCTGCGGCACGGTCTCGTACTCGAACCACGAGTACCAGCGGGGCACGTTCACGATCTCGTTCGTGCGGATCGAGACGACCCCCGGCCGTGCCTTCTCGACGGCGCGGACGATCGGGCTGCGACGAATCTCGATCTCTCCGTCGGCGCGGGCCATCGGGGCCGAGGCGACGGCGAGGGAGGCCAGGGCGAGCGACAGAGCGACGGGGGTGGTGCGCATGGCGGTCGTTCCTTGGACGGTCGTTCGGACGATCCGGGCGACGGCGGGGTTCCCAGCCCGGGGGGGCCCGGGCGACGGATCCGGCAGGCGGGGTCCGCCGGGAGGGTGGGGGCGGGGGGGTTGGGAGCCTCCGCACCCCATTCTCTGGCGCACGCGGGGGCGCGCGCTCCCCAGCGTGGAGGTAGGCTCCCGTTCGCGTGACCCCCGGCGATCGCCCTCCCTCCCCCGCGCCCCCACCCTCCCCCGGGACGCCTCCGCCCCGCACGGTGCTCGTGAGCGCGTGCCTGCTGGGGCAGCGGTGCCGCCATGACGGACGGGACAAGTGGACGCCGGCGGTCGCCGAACGGGCGCAGGAGGGGATCCACCTCGTGCCCGTGTGCCCGGAGGAGCTCGGCGGCCTGGGCACCCCGCGACCGGCGGCCGAGC
>CAZJJQ010000860.1:0-1718 GCA_964546345.1 uncultured Planctomycetales bacterium | reverse complement strand
GAGGCGTACCCGGGCGACGTGTTCTACCTGCACAGCCGCCTGCTCGAGCGCGCGGTGAAGCTCAGCAACGAGCTCGGCGGCGGCAGCCTCACGGCGCTCCCCATCATCGAGACGCAGGAGGGCGAGGTCTCGGCCTACATCCCGACGAACGTGATCTCGATCACGGACGGCCAGATCTACCTGGTGCCCGACCTCTTCCGCGCCAACGTGCGCCCCGCCATCAACGTCGGCATCTCGGTGTCGCGCGTCGGCGGCTCGGCCCAGGTGAAGGCCATGAAGGCGAAGACGGTCGCCGGCGGCCTCCGCCTCAACCTCGCCGCGTTCCGCGAGCTCGAGGCCTTCGCCCAGCTCGGCACGGAGCTCGACAAGACCACCCAGGCCCAGATCGACCGCGGTCGTCGCATGGTCGAGATCCTGAAGCAGCCCCAGTTCAAGCCGATGCACGTGATCGACCAGGTCATCGTGATCTACGCCGGCGCGAACGGGTTCGTGGACGCCGTGCCGGTGGACAAGGTGCGCGACTGGGAGAGCCGTCTCCTCGCCTACGTCCACCAGAACCAGCAGCCGTTCTGGGACGCGTTCGCGGCCAAGAAGGAGCTCACGAAGGAGCTCGAGCCCGAGCTCCGGCGCGTGCTCGGCCAGTTCAACGAGGCCTACCTCGCGGGCAAGGCGCCCGATCCCCGCTGAGCCCATGACCCGCTGCCGCCCCCCCTTCGTGACGGTCTCGCGCCGCCGGCCCCCGGCCGGCCCCGGCGCCGGGAGGCCCCATGCCTAAGCCGCGCGCCATCCTCAAGCGCAAGAAGGCGGTGCAGAACATCGCCAAGATCACGAAGACGATGCAGATGATCGCGACGGCGCGGTTCAAGAAGGCCTTCGACCGCGCCGTGGCCGCCCGCCCCTACACCGACCGCCTCGGCGAGCTCGTCGCGCGGCTGTCGGCCGAGGCCGGCGAGTTCCGGCACCCCCTGCTCGAGAAGCGCGAGCCGAAGCGCGTCGCGCTGATCGCCGTGGCCAGCAACCGCGGCCTCTGCGGCGGCTACAACTCCGGCGTCCTCCGGCAGGCCATGAACGCGCGGCGCGAGGCGGTGGAGGCGGGCCGCGAGGTCCGGCTCCTCGTCGCGGGCCGCAAGCTGGCCGGGGCGTTCAAGTTCCAGGGCGTGCCCATGGAGGCGTCCTTCACGCACTTCGAGGACAAGCCCACCTTCGCGCAGGTGGACGAGGTCGCCGGCCCGCTCGTGGACGCCTATGCCAAGGGCGAGCTCGACGAGGTGGCCGTCGCGTACACGAAGTTCGAGTCCACGAGCCGCCAGCGGCCCGTGGTCGAGCGCGTGCTCCCCTTCACCGTCGCGGCGCCGGCACCGGGGCAGAAGGCCGGGCCGGACCGCGACTGGATCTTCGATCCGGACGCCGCCACGATCCTCACCGACCTCATCCCCCGGACCGTGCGCCTGCGCGTCTTCCAGGCCTTCCTCGACGCGGCCGTGTCCGAGCAGGTCGCGCGCATGACCGCCATGAAGAGCGCGACCGACAACGCCCAGGACATGATCAAGTCCCTCGGGCGCCTGTTCAACCGCAGCCGCCAGTCGCAGATCACCACCGAGCTCACCGAGATCATGGGCGGCGCCGCCGCCCTCGAGTGACCCCGTTCGTCTCGGGGGGAACCCCTCCCCTCCCGCCTCGTCCTCCCGACGCACCGAAGCTCCCCCCCCACCCGCCCC
>CAZJJQ010000859.1:0-1718 GCA_964546345.1 uncultured Planctomycetales bacterium | reverse complement strand
AGGAGGCAGCCGACCTCCTTGCTCCCCGTGAACGAGACGAACCGCGTGCGCGGGTGCTCGACGAGCGCGGGCCCGATCACGCTCCCCCGTCCGGCGAGGAAGTTGACGACGCCGCGGGGGAAGCCGACCCCCTCCATCAGCTCGAACAGCCTGCGCCCGACCGTCAGGGACGGCTCCGCCGGCTTCATCACGATCGGGTTCCCGGCGACGAGCGCCCCCACGCTCATGCCGCACAGGATCGCCAGCGGGAAGTTCCACGGCGCGAGGACCACGCCGACCCCGAGCGGGACCCAGCCCAGCTCGTTCTGGTCCTCGGTCTGCAGGACCGGCAGCGGCTTCCCGTACCGCAGCGCCTCGCGGGCGTAGTACTCGCAGAAGTCGATCGCCTCCGCCGTGTCCGCGTCGGCCTCCGCCCACGTCTTCCCCACCTCGCGCACCATCCATGCGCCGAACACGTGCTTCTCGCGGCGGAGCCGGTCCGCCATCTCGAACAGCAGGTGCGCCCGGTCGGCCCACGGCGTCTCCGACCAGGCCGGGAACGCCGCGTCCGCGGCCTCCACCGCCCGCGCCGCGTCCTCGACCGTCGCCTCGGGGAAACGCCCGACCACGAGCTCGAGATCGGCCGGGTCCCGCGTCACGAGGACGGGCGGCCCCGCCAGCCGCTCACCGTCGATCACGTTCGCGTAGGTGCGCCCGAGCTCGTCGTCCACCCGGGCGAGGGCCTCGAGGAACGCCTCGCGCGCCGCGGGCGCGCGGAAGTCGGTCAGGGGCTCGTTCACGAAGGGCTTCGCCATGGGTCACCTCGTTTGCGCACGGCAGGGTACGCGCGCACGGGGGGCGATCCGAGGGCGGCGCCGGGCGGGCGAGGGAGGGCGCGGGCCGTCCCGCCCCCCGCGGAGGGGCCTTCATCCTCTCGGGTGCGGCCGGCGCTCGAGGCCCAGCAGGACGACCCCGACGAGGAGCAGCGCCGCAGGGAGGAGGTGGTGAAGCCCCACCGGCTCGCCGAGGAAGGCCCAGGCCCCCGCCAGACCGAACAGGGGCCCGGTGCCGAAGAGCATGCCCGTCCGGGCCGCCCCCACCCGCCGCACGCTGGCGACGTAGCCCGCCAGGGACAGGCCGTAGGCCACCACCCCGATCGCCGCGCCTCCGAGGAGGAACGGCGCCGTGAGCGCGGGACGCGGCGCCCCGAACGCGACGGCGAGGCCGAGCCCCGCGAGCCCCCCGCCGATCCCCTTCCAGCGCGCGACGTCGAGGGGGGCGCGATGCGCCAGGAAGCGCGTGAGGTTGCCGTCGAGGGCCCATAGCAGGCAGGCGAGCGAGATCCAGAGGGAGCTCGCGAGCCCGCCGCCGTGCCCGGGCGCCGGCTCCTGCGACGAGCCCACGGCGACGAGGAGCCCCCCCACGGTCACGAGGGCGGCGCCGAGCACGCGCCACCGGTCCAGCCGTTCGCCGAACAGGAGCACCGCGATCCCCACGGTGAGCGGGAGCTCGAGGCCGAGGAGGAGGGACGCGTCCGACGCCGAGCCCGAGGCGAGCCCCAGGAAGAAGGCCAGCGGCGCCGCGACGCCCCCGACGGCGATCGTCGCGAGCACCCACGGCAGGTCGCGCCCGCGCACGCGCGCGTCGGGCCCGGGCCGTCGCCACGCCAGCAGGAGCGACAGCGCGGCCCCCGAGGCGAGGTAGAGCCATCCCGAGGCGACCGCCGGGGCGACGCCCGC
>CAZJJQ010000858.1:0-1718 GCA_964546345.1 uncultured Planctomycetales bacterium | reverse complement strand
TGTACCCGCGCAGCCTGTTTGATGGCGCTGCGCGCGGGCTGCGTGATGCCCACCGACGCGCTGCCAGGTCGCGTGCAGATGGCTGATGGCCATCGAGGAGGTGGATGGGCATCGGGCGGTGGCGCGGGGGCCGTCGCGGCGTGAGCGGTTGCTTGCGGGATGGATGATGGGCATCACCGCCGACGACGCGTGGACGTCGCCGACGGCGATGGAGTTGGTGGGATCAGGCGGCCACGTGGGCGGGGTCGGCCTGGAGGGCGCGGTCGATGGCGTCACGCTCGACGGTGCGGCGCTTCTTGCGGGCGGCGTCGCGGAGGGCGGCGGCGGCGATGCGGTCGATCTCGCGCAGGACGCCGGAGGTGCTCTCGTGAAGCCGGGCGAGGGCCTCGGGCGAGAAGACGTCACTGGGGCCGCCGACGTGCTGGAGGCGGAGCGCGACGTAGGCGACGGTGTCGGCGACGGTGAGCGGGCCGACGGAGAAGCGGTGGTGGAGGCGGGAATAGAGAGAGCGATTGCGGCGCAGGGAGAGGCGGTCCTGCAATTCGGGCAGGCCGACGAGGAGCAGCGAGAGGAGGGCGCGGCTGTCCCAATTGTAGTTGAGCAGGATGTGCAGGTGGTCGAGGGTGTCCTGGTGCAGGAGGTGAGCTTCATCGAGGAGGAAGACGGGGTGGACCTTGTCCTTGCCGAGGTCCTGCACGTGGGAGCTGATGGCGTAGAAGAGGGCGGCGGCGGTGGCGGACGGGGTGAGGCCGAGGGCGAGGCAGAGCTGGCGATAGAAGTCGCGGCGGCCGAGCGTCGCGTTGTGGCAATAGGTCAATCGGAATCCGGCGTCGGGCAATCGGGTCTTGAGGGCGCGCAGCACGCAGGTCTTGCCGACGCCGGGGTCGCCGACGAGGACGACGGAGGCACGCTGGTCGAGGGCCTCGACGAGATCGTCGACGAGTGCGGCCTTGGAGGGCGGGAGCCAGAGGTCGGCGTCGGGGATTTCCTTGGAGAAGGGCGGCTCGCGAAAGCCGAGGTGGGAGAGCCAGGCGGGCGTGCTCATCAGAAGACCTCCGGGTCGTCGAGGTGGTTGTCGTCGAGGGGAGCGGGCGGCGTGTTGGGCTCGAAGGGGACGGGGGCGGCGGGCGCGGGCGGCGCGGGCTTCTTCGGCGGGCGCTTCTTGCGCGCGTTGTGGACTGGGTCAACGGGGTGGAGCGCGAGGCGCCTGCCCTCGTACTCCACCCACGGCGGCTCGTTGGGATTGACGAGATTGCGGCCGACGACGACGAACTGGCCGGCGAGGAATCCCTGGTCGAGCTCCCAATCGACGCCGTCGATCGAGAGGGTGGTGTCGTTGCGGACGCGGCGCTTCTCGTGCGTGGTGAGCGCGTGGCGCAGGCGCTCTTCAGTGATGTCCGACGGGCGTGCCTCCATGCCCTCGGCGAAGACGAGGCCGGGGGCGCGGCCGAGGAGGGATCCGTGAGGCGCGCGGTGATAGTGCGTCTCGACGAAGGCGTGGAGCTTGCGGTGCACCTGGTCGAGAGACGTGAGCGCGCCGTCGGTGCTGATGAAGTCGAGGCAGCCCTCGCGGAGCGTGCGCCAGAAGCGCTCCATCTTGCCGCGCGCCGGGGCGTCGTATGGACGCGCGTGCAGGAGCGTGACGCCAAGGCGCTCGCAGGCGAGGCGCAGGGTGTGGCCGCGGTAGGTGGAGCCGTTGTCGAGGTAGAGCGCGTCGG
>CAZJJQ010000857.1:0-1718 GCA_964546345.1 uncultured Planctomycetales bacterium | reverse complement strand
GGTCCTGGTGCTGGTTGTAGGCCGGGATCGGGCAGTAGGGGCAGCGGAACTTGCAGCCGTAGGTCAGCTCGAGGGATGCGATGGGGCCGTGCCGACGCACCTCCTTCGCCGCGAGCGGGGTCGGCGCGAGCGTGGCCGAGCGACCCGGCGGCTCGAGGAGGCGGTAGCCGAGGACCGGGTGGGGGAGCTCGTCGAGGTTGCCGAGCAGGCGCTGCATGCCCGTGTCCACGAGCTCGTCCGGCGGCGCGCCCTCGTGGCCCAGGGGGTAGACGAGGCCCGGGATGTCGTCGAGCCCGCCGGCCCGTTTCACGCGCAGGAACGTGCCCCGCAGCGGCTCGCCCCGCCCGCGTTCGGTCAGCAGGCGGTCGAGCAGCTCGAGCAGGACGTAGAGCTCGCCGGTCACCGCGACGTCGGCGGCGCCCGGCGTCCTCGGGTCGGCGCCGAAGACGTCCCACGGCATGTACCAGGCGTGGGGCCCGCCCGCGATCACGAGGGGACGCTCCGCGGGGGGGATCCTGCAGACGTCGAGGAGCAGGTCCTTCATCCGCTCCGAGTGGATCCCCATGCTCGAGAGCAGGAAGAGGTCGGGGATGCGCCCGTCGAGGCGGGCGAGCGACGGCGCGAACCGTCGCTTCCACAGCTGGAGGACGATGCGCGTCCGCTCGTAGCCGGCGTCGAGGAACGCGGAGCCGAGGCCCCGGACGCCGGCGGGCGTCATCCGCTTGTCGATGTGGACGAAGGGGAGCATCCGCGTCCGGCGGTCGAACGCGTAGGCCATCACCGTGGTGAGGTCGTTCGCCTTCGCGTGGCGGCGGAACCGCTCGCGCATCTCGAGCAGGGCACCCGGACGCAGCAGTTCGTCGCCCTTCGGGCGAAACGGGAGCTCCATGCACCTCCGAGCCGCGGGGGTGCCGCGGGAGTCCGGATCGTACCTGGCGCATGGTAGCCGCGCGTGCAGCGGCCACGCGAGGGCGATCTCCCCGTGCCGGCGGGACCGCCGGTGCGAGGGTCGGCGACCGGTCCAGAGGTAGCGGGCACCCTCGTTCGCGGGAGTCACCCCGGGGCCGCGACATGCTCGTCCAAAGGACGTTCGGCCCGCCGGGGCCGCTTCGGGTGGGGTGCTCGCGCGAGAGGTCGATGGGTTCGACCGGAGCGTGGTCCCGCCTCGGTCGGAGTCCGGGCGCTCTGTCACCCAGGGCGAGGATTGCGGAGGGGGATTCGGGACGCTCGGTGCCCGCGGGTGATCGCTACCCCCGCCGGGAGGACCGTCGAGCCGAAGAGGTCGGGACCCATCTCCAGCCAGCCGATGAGCGCGGTCGCGCTGAACTCGCTCCGTGGAACTTCTGCCGAGGAGCACGGGCGACCGGCGCTGCCGTGACCGGGACCTGGCCAGCGGGCGCCTCCGGCCCAACGGGTGGGGCCCCGGTGCGAAGCGAAGTCGGCGCACCCCCGGCCGTAGGACGGCGGCGAGGCGGGAACCGGGGCACCACCTCGACTGCCGAGCTGCGGGAGGCCGGGGGCGCCCCCGTCCCGGGCGCGCCTGCTCCGTGTCGGTCGCGGCGGCGCGGGGGGGCTCCCCGGCGGTGCAAGGGGAGATAGGATCGCGCGCGCGAGGAGGTGGAGCGTGGACCGGATTCGGGACTACGTGACGATCGAGGGGTACCTGCGCGGGGCTGCCGAGAACGATCCCGCCGCCGCCGAGGGCCTCGAACGATGCG
>CAZJJQ010000856.1:0-1720 GCA_964546345.1 uncultured Planctomycetales bacterium | reverse complement strand
CGCCGCCCGGTCCCCCTCGGCCGGCCGGTCCGCGCGCGGGGCCGGTCCTTCGCGTCGGGAAGGCGGCGCGGGGCGCGGCCGCGGTCGCGCCGACGGCGGTCCTCCGTCCCCGGGACGACGGCGTCCGTGAAGAAGCCGAGCCCCGTCGTGCGGGCCGTGGTGGTGCGCCAGGACGCCCGCGGCTGCCGGATCCGCACCCCCGAGGGGGAGGAGCGCTGGTGCCCTGTGCGGGGGCGCGTGCACCTGGCGGGCTCGGCGACGTCGACGACCACGGTGTCGGTGGGGGACGACGTGGAGGTGCGTCTCGGCGGGCCCGACCGCGGGACCATCGAGCGGGTCCTGCCCCGACGGAGCGTGCTGTCCCGCCCGGATCCGCATCACGAGCGTCGGCAGCACGTCCTCGCCGCGAACGTGGACCAGGTCGTGATCGCCGCGGCCTGCGCCGACCCGGCGTTCGCCGCGGGCTTCGTGGACCGCCTGCTCGCGGCCGCCGAGTGGAGCCGGCTCGACGCGGTCGTCGTGGCCAACAAGCGCGACCTCGTCGCCGAGGAGCCGCCCGAGCTCGCCGTGTACCGCGCGCTCGGCTATCGCGTCGTGGTGACGAGCGCCCTCCGCGGCGAGGGGATCGAGCCGCTCCGCGCCGCCCTCGCGGGGCGCGTGTCCGTGATCACGGGGCACAGCGGCGTCGGCAAGACGTCCCTGCTCAACCTCGTCGAGCCGGGGCTCGCGCTCAAGGTGGGGATCGTGAACGCCGTGAGCCGGCGCGGGCGCCACACGACCACGGCGGCCGTGCTCGTCCCGCTCGAAGGGGGCGGCGCCGTGGTGGACACGCCGGGCATCCGCGAGTTCGGGCTCTTCAACGTGCCCCGCACCGAGGTGGGTCGGCTCTTCCGCGAGCTCGTCGCGGTGGCGGACGGGTGCAGGTTCGGCGACTGCCTCCACCGTGGCGAGCCCGGCTGCGCCGCCGCCGCCGCCGTGAAGGCCGGCACCGTGGCGCCGTGGCGCCTCGAGTCCTACCAGCGCATGCTCGAGACGCTGCCGGACGTGAAGGCGTGGGAGATCCGCAAGGCGTCGGAGAGCTGACGGAGGATGCGGGGGGCG
Source organism: uncultured Planctomycetales bacterium (assembly GCA_964546345.1). GTDB lineage: Bacteria > Planctomycetota > PLA2 > PLA2 > JAEUHO01 > JAYTCP01. The sequence goes on along the minus strand of CAZJJQ010000856.1, from coordinate 619 downwards.
GCGGGGGCCGCACGCGCGAGCGGTACGGAGAAGTAGCGGTACGGAGGCGGCGCAAGAGTCTCTACTTCTTGGAGCGTGATGTTTGCGCCGGCGTTCCGTGAAGAAGTAGAGAAGATTGCGCCGGCTCCGTACTGCCAGTGCTGCCGGGGTCCCTCCCCCGCCGCCCCCTCCCTCCCGGTCGGCCCCTCCGCTCACGTCGGCGGGGGAGGGCCGCCGAGGAAGCCGGGGTAGGCCCTCGCCGCCGTGCGCGCCGCGCCGGAGAGATAGGTGCTCCCGGTCACGAGGACGACGTCGGTCCCCGTCGCGCCCGCGCGGGCGAGGGCGAGCGCCTCCGTCGCGGTCGCGGCGGAGAGCAGCGGCCCGGCGTACGTCTCGCGGACGAGGGCGGCGAGGCGGTCCGGCGGCATGGCGCGCGGCGAGGCCACGCCGGAGACGACGACGCGGTGCGCGAGGGGCAGCAGCGGCGCGAGGATGCCGCGCACGTCCTTCTCCTCGAGCACCCCGACGACGAGGTGCACGCGACGTCCCGGGAAACACCCGGCGGTCGCCGCGCGCGCGGGCACGGCCGACCCCGCCGTGGCCGCCCCGACCCCGGACAAGGAGGGCTCGTGGGGGACCC
>CAZJJQ010000855.1:0-1722 GCA_964546345.1 uncultured Planctomycetales bacterium | reverse complement strand
GACGGCCCCCCGGGCACGGAGACGCGCGCCTGCGACGTGGGCGACCCCGCCGCGATCCGCAGCCTCGCCGAGGCCGTCCGCCGCGACGCGGGGCGTCTCGACGTCCTCGTCCATGCGGCGGGGATCACTCGCGACTCCATGCTCTGGAAGATGGAGGACGAGGCCTGGGACCGCGTCCTTGCGGTCAACCTCGACTCCGCCTTCCATCTGCTCAAGGCGTTCGCGCCGATCCTGCGCGAGGCCGGCGGCGCGTCCGTCGTCCTCGTCGCGTCGATCAACGGCGAGCGCGGCAAGCGGGGTCAGGGCAACTACGCGGCGAGCAAGGCCGGGCTGATCGCGCTCGGCAAGACCGCCGCCCTCGAGATGGGCCGGCACGGCGTGCGGGTGAACTCCGTGGCGCCGGGGTGGATCGACACGCCCATGACGGCCGCGATCCCGGACGAGTTCCGCAAGAAGGCGATCGACGAGTCCGCCCTCGGGCGGACGGGCAGCCCCGACGACGTGGCGGGCGCCGTCCTCTTCCTGTGCTCGGACTGGGCACGCCACGTCACGGGACAGGTGCTTCGCGTCGACGGCGGCCAGCTGACGGCCTGACCGCGACGCCGGGAGGAACTGCGATGGTCACGTCTCCGCCCCTCGGGCCGACGGTGGTGCGCAACATGACGGCGGCCGACGTCGAGGCGGTGATCGCCCTCGACGCCCGCATCACGGGGCGGCGCCGCGAGCGCTACCTCAAGCCCAAGCTCCACGACGCCCTCGAGAAGGCGGGCATCCGCGTCTCCCTCGTCGCCGAGGTGGGGGGGCGGTTCGTCGGGTTCCTGCTCGCCAAGGTCTGGTACGGCGAGTTCGGCGAGCTCGAGCCCGTGGCCGTCCTCGATACCGTGGGGGTCCACCCCGACCTGCGGGGCAAGGGCGTCGGGACCGAGCTCCTCGACCAGCTACGCATGAACCTGGCCGCGCTCGGCATCCGCTCCCTGCGCACCGAGGTCGCCTGGAACGACGTCAAGCTCCTCCAGTTCTTCCATCACGAGGGGTTCACCCCCGCCGCCCGCCTCGTCCTCGAGACCGATCCGGACAGCCCGGCGGCCCGGGAGCGGCGCGAGCACCGGATCGCCGAGCAGGAGTCGAAGCTCGCGCTCGGCGAGCAGTCCTGACGCGCTGCGGGGCCGCCGGGCCGCCCTCGGGCGGAGCCGGTGCGCCCCGCCGTCAGCCGCCCGGGGTAGGGTAGGGGCGTGGAGCTCAACAAGGCCACCCGCTATGCCCTCTACGCGGCCACCGACATGGCGGCCGCGGGCGACGAGACCGTCACGGTCCAGGAGGTCGCCCACCGCTGGCGTGTCCCGGCCGCGGCGCTCGCGAAGTCGTTCCAGCGCCTCGTGCGCGCCGGCATCGCCAGCGGCACCCGGGGCGCCAAGGGCGGCTACCGCCTCGCGAAGCTCCCGTCGCGGATCACCGTCCTCGACGTGGTCTCCGCGTTCCAGATGCAGCTGCCCTCCGAGCGGTGCGCCATGCATCCCGGCAGCGGCCGCGCGTGCACCGCCGCGTCGCACTGCCGGCTCAACCACCTGTTCCACGAGGTGGACGAGGCCATCCGCAACACGTTCGCCTCGGTCTCGCTCGCGACGCTTGCGGGCTCGACCCTCGAGCCCGGCTTCGGGCTCCCCGCCGGCGCGGGCGCCGAGCCGGCCGCCGGCAAGCGGGCGCCCTCTCGCTCGCGCGGAT
>CAZJJQ010000854.1:0-1725 GCA_964546345.1 uncultured Planctomycetales bacterium | reverse complement strand
GGCGGAGCGAGCACCTCACCCGCTGCGAAGCGCGCCTTCCCCTCGCCGTCGTGCGGACCCCACTCCCGACGGACGCGCGACGCGACCCAGCGACCCTCCCACGGCGGCGATCCCGCGGGGGAGGCGGGGGGCGACGGGGGCGACGGGGGCACGGGGGACGGGGCACGGCGGACGGGGGACGGGCCCCTCCCCCCGCCGCCCCCCACCTCCACGACCCGTCGGCCCCCGAGGGGTGCCGCCGGCTACGGGATCGTCTCCACCTCCGCGGCCCCGAACCTCCACCGCTGGAAGCCCTCGTCGGCGACCCAGACGAGGTCGTCGGTCACGGGATCGATGGAGAGCGTCGTGCTCGCCGTGCTGTCGGCCGCGATGGGCAGGACGGAGGTGCGCCCCGTGGCCACCTGGAACGCGACCAGGCGGCCCGTCTTGTCGCGCAGCACGAGCTGCGCCTTGCCCACGAGGACGATCGCGTCGAACTCGTCGGCGCAGGGGATGCGGCGCAGCTTCTCGCCGTCGAGACGTTCGGGCGTGCCGACGGGCGACAGCGCGAAGACGCCCCCCGGACCCGCGGCCATGTCGCGCACGTTCCAGTAGAGCTTGCGGACCGTGGCGGACCCGGTGCGGCCGTCCACGTCCATGACGGCGAACTTCGAGGAGACCGCGCTCAACGCCCCCGGCCCCACGGCCTCAGGTCCCGCCTTCGGCGTGCCCGCCTGATGCACGACGGCCACGTAGCGGCCCTTGGCGGCGTCGCTCGGCCCCAGCGTGAACCGGGTCGCCTTGGCCGAGAGCAACGACGTGGACGGCTCGACGTCCTTCGACGCGCGCCATTGCAGCGCGTCCTTCTCCGACCGCGTCAGGAACGCCCCTCCGGGCACCGGCACGAGGTCGAGCAGCTCGGTGACCCCGCCGACCGGGAACACCTTGCCCCACGGCGGCTCGCCCGTCGCCGCGAACCGCCAGAGGTCGTAGCCCTCGAGCCCGCTGCCGATGCCGTACAGCGCGTCGGCGCGCGGGTAGACGTCCCAGATCTGCGTCCCGTGGAAGCGGCGGACGCCCTCGGCGTCGAGGCTCGTGAGCACGCCGTCGTGCAGCGTGTAGATCGTGCCCCCGTACGACCGGATGCGACGCCCCTTGGGCGCGATGGGCTCGCGTGCGCCGTTCGGCGCCTCCCGGTCGAACGGCCGCGAGAGCAGGCGCAGGTCGCCGCACCAGATCGCCTGGTTCACGAAGCCTTGCGGCGCCGTCGGGTGGTCGGTCCACCAGCGGAGCGCCACCTCGACGTTGGGGGGCGTGGGGGCCGCCGCGAGCTCGAACCGATCGCCCTCCCGGGGGCACGGGCGCCCCGCGTCCATGCAGCACGTGTTCATGCGCACGCGCCGCGTCTCGTGCGGCGCCAGGTCGAGCGGCGCCACCCCCGACGGCGTCGCCGCCGACGTGACCGAGGGTCCCGCGGGGGGCGGAGCCGGCGCGGGCGAGGGCGCGGGCTCCGTCGGCGTCACCGGATGCGACAGCCCGAGTCGCTGGCATCCGCTCGTCGTCGGGCGGAGGTGGTGCCCCGACAGATCCAGGTGGAGCACCTCGTCGGTCCGGTTCGTGAGCACGAGATCGACGCGCTCGTAGGACGCGGGCTTCTCGCCGGCGACGGTCAGCAGCTTCTTCGCGACGGCCCGGTCGAGGGCCAGACGAACCACGGGCGGCGCCGACACCGCCTCGGGAACGGGG
>CAZJJQ010000853.1:0-1725 GCA_964546345.1 uncultured Planctomycetales bacterium | reverse complement strand
TCGCCCGCCGCGTCGAAGGTGAGCACCGCCGCGCCGATGGCGATGGTGTCGCCGTGGGCCAGCCAGCGCTGGTTGCGGAACTCCCCGTTCACCCGGGTGCCGTTCTTCGACTCGAGGTCCACCAGCTTCAGCCGGCCGCCGATCCTGCGGATCACCGCGTGGTTCTTGCTGGCGTGCGCGTCCGCGACCTGGATCGCGTTCGACGCGCCCCGGCCGATGCTCGCCTCGTCCTCGAAGAGCTCGAAGACGCTCGATTGACCGCTCTCGTTGATCAGCAGCTTCGACACGGACGCGACCTCCGGGGAGGGACACCATCGTAGCAAGCGGGGGGCCGCCTCCCCCGGGCCGCCTCGTGCGCCTACTTCGAGTCGGGGTTCGTCCCGGGGATCTCCGGCGCGACGCCGCCGCCGGAGCCGAAGTTCTGGGTCCATCGCCCGCCGGCGTACCCGACGCCCTGGTCGGTCCACGCCGAGAGGATGTTGCGGTGGTGGCCGCTCGACGCGAGCCAGCGGAGGTGGGCCTCCATGGGCCCTCCCGCCATGGCGATGTTCTCCGAGGCGCCTCCCCCCTGGTAGCCGGCCTTCGCCATGCGGTCGAAGGGAGACGTGCGCCCCTCCCCCGTCGCGGGGTTGGGCGGCGCGAAGTGGTCGAAGAAGCCGCGCTTGGACATGTCCTCGCTGTGGCCGCGCGCGCTCCTGACCAGCCGCTCGTCGATCCGGACCGCGCGCAGCGGCACGCGGCTCGTCTCCCGGGCCTGGTCGAGGATCGCGACGACGCTCGACCCGTCGATGGCCGAGATGGGCGTGCCGCTCGGCTGCACCGTGGTCATGTACCCCATCATCACGCGGTACTCGTTCGTGATGCGGATCTGCTCCACCTCCGGGTCGGCGGCGCCGCCGAGGTGGCCGGGGTTGTAGGTGTTCATCACCCAGCGGTTGTAGGCGAGGAGGTCGCGCTCCTCCTTGTCGCGGAAGTAGGTCCTGATGGTGAGGGTGCCCTCGGCGGCGTAGAGGGCCCAGGGCTCGATCGCGGCCCGGAAGGGGGCCACGTCCATCCCCTTCGCCTCGAGCTCGGAGAGGACCGCCGCGTGCCGCTCGAGGAGGCGGTCCACGGAGGGGCTCTTGCCCACGACGACCTTGAGGGGGTCGTTCCAGACCTCCTCGACGGCGTGCCAGCGCTTCTGGACCTCGACGGTCACGGCGGCGTAGGCGCCCTGGATCGTGGGCGCGTCGTGCGGATAGGGCCAGTGGGTCTCGTTGAAGATCGCCAGCAGCGCGTAGGCGCGGCGCTTGTCCAGCTCGTCACGCTTGGACCGGAGCGCCTCCAGCTTCTTGAACGCCGGGTCGGCCGCGATCTTGCCGAGGAGCGTCCCCAGCTCGGCCTGGAGGTCCGCGAGGCGCCGGGCCTCGAGCCGCTTGGCGTGCTCCGTGCGATCGATCAGCTCCCCTTCGTAGGCGAGGTAGCCGCCCTCGGGCACGGACGTGCGACCTTCGAGCCGTCGCGCGATCACCTCGAACGCGCGCTCGCGGTGGGACTCGAGGGCCACGAGCGGGGTCAGCTGCTCGATGGCGGCGGCCCGCTCGCCGAGGTCCGCGGCGAGGACGCCCAGCGCGAGGCGCTGGTCCGGCCCGACGGGGCCACGCCCGAGGAGCGCGAGCAGGTCGGGGGCGGCGAGGGCCGCCCACGTCGTGGTCGCCTCCGCGCCGCCGCGCTTCGTGCGCACGC
>CAZJJQ010000852.1:0-1729 GCA_964546345.1 uncultured Planctomycetales bacterium | reverse complement strand
GGTGGCTCTGGGCGGCGTGGCTCATGGTCACGAGCAAGCGGGGGTTGTCGGCCTCGGAGCTGGCGCGACAGATCGGCGTCACCGTGGAGACGGCCTTCACGATGCTCCACAAGCTGCGCGCAGCCATGGTGGCGCCGGATCGGCAACTGCTGCGCGGAAGGGTAGAGGTGGACGAGACTTACATCGGCGGCCCCAAGGCCGGGCCGCGGGGTCGGGGGGCCGCTGGAAAGACCCTCGTCGTAGGCGCCGTCGAGGTCCGGGAGCACGCCCCCGGGCGCATCCGGCTCCGGTGCATTCCGAGAGCCGACTCCCTCCACCTCCACAAGTTCGTTCGGGAGTCCGTTGAGGAGGGGGCCACGGTCGTCACCGACGGCCTGCCCGCGTACGAGGGCCTGTACGGGTACCGGCACGTGCGGGTGATCCAGGGTGAGGGCCGGGACCCGGACGAGGTTCTCGCCTGCTTTCACATGGCGATCTCGAACATGAAGGCATGGCTGAAGGGGACGCATCACGGGCGGGTGGAGGCCCGTCACCTCCAGGCCTACCTCGAGGAGTTCTCCTTCCGCTTCAATCGCAGGGGCAACCTGGGTGCCGCCTTCCAGCGCCTCCTGGGGCTCTCCTCGCAGGTAGGAACTGTCACCTACGACGCGATCTACGAGGCAGGACGGGTGCCTGGCGCGAAAAGCGGTCGACGCAGCCGCGGCTGACCACAACCTATAGGGGTTACCGTCAACTCCCCGAAAAGCATGTGCCGCGGGGCCTGCCCGCGCCCTGGGTCCCGCCGAGCAACCCCATCACGGAGGAGAAGCTCGCGCTCGGACGGCGCCTCTTCTTCGAGCCCGCCATGTCGCGGGACCGCACGAAGTCGTGCGCGCACTGCCACCTGCCCCAGCTCGCGTTCACGGACGGGCTCCGCACGGCCGTGGGCGTGCGGGAGCAGGTGGGGCCCCGGAACGTGCCGAGCCTGCTCAACGCGGCCATCTACCCGAGCCTGCTCTGGGACGGGCGCGCCGTGAGCCTCGAGAGCCAGGCGGAGGGGCCGCTCCTCGCCCCCACCGAGCTCGACATGACCGAGGACCTGCTCGTGCAGCGCATCCAGGAGGCCCCGGGGTACGGCCCGCTGTTCGCGGCGGCCTTCGGCACCGAGACGGTGACGCTGCGACGCATCGGGCACGCGCTCGCGGCGTTCGAGCGCACGCTGCTCGCGGGCGACGCGCCCTTCGACCGGTGGTGGTTCGGCAAGGACGAGACGGCGCTCTCGCCGGCCGCCCGCCGGGGCTACGAGCTCTTCCGGACGAAAGGCGCGTGCGCCGGGTGCCACTCGATCCGTCCCACGGAGGCCGCCTTCACCGACGGCGAGTATCACGCCACGGGCACGCTCGAGAAGGGCGCCACCGACCTCGGCCGCTACGCCGTGACGGGGCGCGAGGAGGACCGGGGCCGCTTCCGCACCCCCACCCTGCGCAACGTGGCGCGGACGGCGCCGTACTTCCACGACGGGAGCGCGGCGACGCTCGCCGCGGTGATCGACCACTACGACGACGGGGGAAAGGACGCGGCCGGGCGCGCGCCCGAAATCGTGCCCCTGCGGCTCACTCCGGAGGAGAAGGCGGACCTCGTCGCCTTCCTCGAGGCGTTGACGAGCGACGCGCTCGGGCCGCCACCCCCGCCCCCTCCGCCCCCTCCGCCCCCTCCGCCCCCGGCGCCCCCGACCGCCCCCAGCCCGCCC
>CAZJJQ010000851.1:0-1730 GCA_964546345.1 uncultured Planctomycetales bacterium | reverse complement strand
GGGCTCGACCTCCATCGGCGCCCCGGAGACCCTCGCCAGGGGGGGCACCCACAGCGTGTACTTCGCGCCTGCGTCGAGGCCGCGGACGAGGATGCGCCCGTCGTCGATCTTCACGACCAGGCGCGGCGCCTCCGGGGCGTCGGCGGGCTCGAGGAGCAGCACGGCCGCACCCTGGGCCTCCTCGATCCAGCCGCCGAGACGGACGTCCAGCGTCGGGCCCGCCTCGGCGAGGAGCGCCACGTTCAGCGCTCCGGAGGGAACCACGCGCGACGCGACCGGTGTCCGGGGAAACGCGTTGTGCATGCGGGCGCACAGCTCGATCGCGCCCGGCTCGCCGCAGTCGATCGAGTACGTGCCGTCGTACTCGACGCGTACCTCCTTCCACTCGTCGGCGCCCGACCGGCGCCAGGAGACCTTTCCGTCCGTGAGGAGTCCGCCATCGACCTCCCGCACGGTGCCTTCGACGCGCGGCTTCGCCGAGAGGCGGACGATCGCGTCGCCCCCGTCCCACCCGAGGAGCGAGCCCGGCTGGAGATCCCGGTCGAGGGGGCCCGTGATGGTGAGCCCCGTCGCGGTCGTCGGCGTCTGGAGCACCACCGCGACGCCGTTGCGGTCGGTGTAGGCGTCCTTGGAGGTCCAGGCGGCGAGCTCCTCGCCGCGTTCCATCCAGGGAGGCGGGGCCTCGAAAGAGGTCGGCCCGCGCGGGTGGCCGACGCGGACCTTCGCGATGGCGACGCCCTGGCCCGCCTCGTCCACCACGGAGATGCGGGCTTCGCGCACGGGAACGGCCACGATCCGGAGGGGAGCGGCCCCCGACCGCGCCGGGGTGAGCGGCGCGGTGCGGCCCACGGGCCGGGCGAGCGCGAGGACTCCGGACCACGACGTGCCCACCTGCGGGTGGGGGCGGACACGGAACCGCCCCTGGGCATCCGTCGTCGTCGTGTGACGGAACCAGTGCCGGGCGCCGTCCACGTAGAGCCACAGTTCTGCGGCGACGGGGTGCCCTTCCGGATCCACCACCTGTCCGATGACTTCCCCGGGACCGGCTGGGTCCTGGGAGACGGTCGGTGCGGGCGTCACGACGTCGCGAGCGCGTTCCGACATGGGAGTCCGCGCGCGCTCGGGCAGGGGACCGGCACCGCGCAGGCTGCCCTCCCCCAGGTCGATCGAGGCCGCGTCGGGACTGGGCTCCCGCCCCTCGGTGCCGCCGCTGCCGGAGCTCCGCCCCAGGAGGGCGACCCCCGCGCCGATGGCGGGCAGCAGCAGCAGCGCCAGCCAGAGGGGACGGATCACCCGGCGCACGCGGTCCTCCGGAGCGCAGGGTACGCGCACGGGCGTGGCGTGGGGAGGGGGACGAAGCCGTCGGACACGTGGGGTCACGGTCCCTCGGAGCCGCGACCCGGGGCACACGGGGGGCCCGGCCGGAGTCCAAAACCGTCGTTTTCAGCCCGCGGAGCGCGTCAGGCGGTCGAGAAGACCGGCGAGGCGAGTTGCCGCACGTTCGGCGCGTTCGGCGCGCGGGAGGAGAGGGCGAACGACGCGTCGCGGCTCGTGAACGTCATGGGAGGCTCCGTGGTTGTTTGTGAGGTGTTCGCATTCTAGAGGCGACCACCGACAGAGAGGCTGTGAAGAAATCGTAGAAGGCGTCACGGCCCCCCCCCGATGCGGGGGAGACGCGCTCCCGACCGATCGGGCTCGATTTCGGAGGCTCGCGCAAGGCCGAGTGACGC
>CAZJJQ010000850.1:0-1731 GCA_964546345.1 uncultured Planctomycetales bacterium | reverse complement strand
CGCGGACGCCTCCGTCGAGGACGTCGCTCTCGGGGTCCGCGCCGGGCTGCGCGAGCCACCGGTCCACGCGGGCGGCGCGGACGCGCAGGGCCTCCTCGCCGGGCTCGGACTCCTCGGCGAGCAGGGCGGCCCGTACGGGGGAGAGGTCGTCGTCGTCCGCGCGATCGCCCAGCGCGTCGAGGAACCGGCGCGCGGCCCCCGGGCGGTGGTCGGCCAGCAGCGCGTGCACGCGGCGCTCAGCGGTCCGCACGTCCACCGCCGACGTTCCCTGCTCGGCGATCACGCGCCGCAGGGCATCCGTCTCGAGGTCCGGGGGCAGCCGCGGCAGCAGGGCGGGAAGGAGCGCCTCCGCCTCGGCGCGCCCCGCGTGGGCCGGGAAGTCGAGGGCGAAACGGCGCAGCAGACGCCAGGCCTTCGTCGCGTCGCCCCCTCCCATCGCCTCCGCGCGGGCCGCGCGCAGCACGTATGCGCCCGGGTCGGCGAGCAGGGCGAGCACGGCGGCCTCCGGCGGCGAACGCGCGAGCACCTCGTGCGCCGAAGCCACGTCGCCCGCGCGGATCGCGCCCTCGAGGCGCAGGGCATCGGCCTCCGCCTGGAACCAGACGGGCGGAGGCCCGCGCTTCGCCGCGGCCTCGAGCGCCTCCTCGAGCCCCACCGGGCCGAGGTCGTCGAAGGCGCGGCGCACGTCCCGCAGCGCCACGTCGAGCTCCACCGGCACGTCCGCGACGGCGTCGCCGAGCGCCTGCCGCGCCCGGCCCACCCACTCGCCCTCCCGGTCCTGGATCCAGCGGGGGAGCAGCGCGAGGGGGTCGTCGCCGTCGGCCACCAGGAGGATCAGGCGACGCACGTCGTCGGGCGTGCTCGCGCCCGCGAGGAGCACGGCGACGGCGAGCCCGGTGGCCGTCGCCTTCCCGGGGTCCCGCGGATCGAGGGTGGGCGGCGCATCCCCGCGCACGGCCGCGCGCGCGAGGGCCTCGAGCCGGTCGGCGAGATCTCCCGCCGCCAAGGTGCCGACGAACACGGCGAACCACGCGGGCAGCGGCGCCGCGCGGTGGGGCACCTCCAGGGCGGCGGAGGCGAGCGCGTGGAGCAGCACGCGTTCAGTGCGATCCGTCCCTGCGACCAGCGGCTCGGCGCCCACGCGCAGCACGGGGCGTCGCCGTCCCTCCACGATCTCGCTGGAGAGGCGGAAGGGCACGCGTTCGTCCCCCAGCGGCGTCAGGACGACGCGCGGGGCCGCGCGGTCGCGGAACGTGAGCCCCGTCGTCAGCTCCAACCGCTCCGTGGCGGCGCGCACGCGGTCGGGCCAGGTGGCGGCGAGCGCGAGGTACCGGTCGTCGTCGGCGTAGCCCGCCGGGTCCGCCTCGGCGCGGGGAACGTCGGAGATGGGCGCGTCGGCGGCGCAGGCAGGATCCTCGTCCGGGCCGGGCGCGAGGGCCGGGAGCCCCGTCGCCGCGTCGCCCCCGGGGCCTTCGTCGCCGCCCCTCTGGCCCGCGCGGGTCCGGCAGCCTGCGAGGAGCACGCCGAGGCAGAGGAGGCCGAGGAGTCGGCCCAGGACACGAGGCGAGCCTCGTCCGGGACGGCGGGGGGCGGCGGGGGCGTGGCGCACGGCGGGGGCAGCCTTCCGGAGCGCCTTCACGGCGCCGTCACGGCGAGGGTCCCGGCTGCGACCCGGGGATCGGGGGCGGCCCGCAGCGCGCGGATCGCGGCGACCTCGGCGACGCCCGCGGC
>CAZJJQ010000849.1:0-1748 GCA_964546345.1 uncultured Planctomycetales bacterium | reverse complement strand
GTTCGCGTGCCCCCGGAGGGACCGCCGCCGGCGCCGCGTCCGCCGGGCCCGCGCGACCCGCCCGTCCCGCCGCCGCCTTCGCCTCCCGGGCCCCCCGCCTCCTTCGGCGGGGCGAGCAGCACCACCGCGCCCTCGGCGAGCCCGTCGAGCACCTCGACGAACCGGTCGCTGCTGCGGCCGAGCGTCACCACCTGGGGGGCGGTCCCGTCCGACGTCTTCACGTACACCGCCGGCTTCCCGCCGGCCGTCGTCACGGCCTGCACGGGCACGGAGAGCACCGCCTCGAGGTCGTCCACGATGATCTCGACGCGCGCCGACATGCCCGGGCGCAGCGCGGGGGGCGCGTCCTCGAGGCCGATGTCGGTCGGGTACACCTTCAGGTCCGGGTTCTGCCAGCGGTTGTTCCCGTCGGGCAGGGTGGACATGCGCAGCACCTTCCCGGTCAGCGGCCGGTCGGGATAGGCGTCGATGGTCACCTTGGCGGTCTGGCCCACGCGCACGCGGTCGAGCGCCGACTCGTGGACCTTCACCTGCACGCCCATCCCCTTCGGGTCGGGGATGCGGATGATCTCCTGCCGCTGGTTCACGCGTTTGCCCGCCTGGATCGGGCTGTCGTCGCCCCGGTAGCTGCCGCGGTCCTCGCTCGACGCGTAGACCACGAGCCCCGGCGCGTTCGCGCGGATCGTGCACGCGGCGAGCTGGCGCAGGAGCGAGGCGTACTGGTCCTTCTCGAGGCGGAGCTTCTCCTCCTTGCCCTTCAGGTCGGCGGACGCCTGCGCGAGGGAGGACGACGCCTGCTTGCGCACGCGCGCGAGCGCCTCCTCGGCCTCGATCAGGTCGCTGCGGCGCTTCTCGACCTCCTTCGGGAACGAGTACGCCAGGAAGAGCTCGATCGCCGTCTCCGCCTGCGAGAGGGCCACCTCCTGGCGCTTGAGGGCCAGCCGATCGGCGACCTGCTCGTCCTGGCTCACGAAGCCCTTCGCGAGCAGCTTCTCCGTCCAGGCCACCTTGTCCTTCGCGCGCGAGACCTCCTCCTTCGCCAGGTCGATCTCGGACTGGAGCTTGCGCCGCTCCTGGAGCGCCTCGCCCCCCAGGTCGTCCGCGAGCGCGAGGGGCTTCGGATCGAAGGCCACCCCCGGCGTCGAGGCCGCCGCGACGACCCGCGCGGCCACCGCCGCGCCCAGGTACTTGTCGAGGTCGAGACGCGCGAACCGCACGTCGAGGTCGGCCTTGCGCACGTCGCTCTCGTCCCGGTTGCGCTGGATCTCGAGGGCCGCCCGGCTCTGGTCCACCCCGGCGAGGGCGTCCGAGACCGAGATCTCCTGGCGGTTCATCTTGTTGCGCAGCTCGGCCGAGTCGAGCTCGACGAGCACCTTCCCCTGGGCCACGTCCTCCGGCGTGACGGTGGAGCCCTCCGGGACGATGGAGAGGATCTTCGTCTCGCCCTCCACCTCCGAGACGAGCACCGTGGACTTGAGCGACTGCAGGCTGCCGCCCTCGGTCACCCGGATCGAGAGCGGGCCGCGCGCGACCGTCCAGGTGGGAAGGCTCTGCGCGGCGCCGTCGTCGGGCGCGAACGAACGCCACGCCGCCACGCCGCCCCCCGCGAGCAGCAGGAGCAGGACCAGGGGCGACGCGCTGCGGCGGCGGGGGCGCGAGGAGGTCATCGCGGCCGATCGTACCCGTCGCCCGGGGCCCCGGGCGGCGCGGGGGGCGGCGATCCCGCCGTGGATTCCGGGGGCGGCGGG
>CAZJJQ010000848.1:0-1749 GCA_964546345.1 uncultured Planctomycetales bacterium | reverse complement strand
CACCGGCGGAGCGTCTCCTTCCGCACCCGCGGCACGAAACCCGTGCGACGCAGGAGGATCTCGAGCAGCACCACGAGCACCGCCACGACCGCCAGGGGGCCCGCGAGCGAACGCAGGGCCGAGCCCTCGCGCGAGCCCTGGAAGAGCGTGCCCTCGGGGGGATCGACGCGTCCCTCCGACTCGGAAGCGATCCGCGCGAGGAGCGTCTCGCCCTCCTCCCCGACGGCGCGGGGCTCGAACTCGGGCGAGTACGGGAGCGTCCACGGCGCCACCCGGAGCACGCCGCCTTCGCCGTCCTCCACCACCGGGCGCCACGTGCCCGACGCCCCGAGCGGGACGCGCGCTTCGAGCCGCGTGGGGCCGACGCGGCGGAGCACCAGGGGATGGGCGACGCCCTGCGGATCGAGGACGCGCGCGGCCAGGCGGCCGAGGGAGGCCTCCCGACCGGCCTCGACCTCGACCGAGAGCACGCCTTCGTGCCCCTCGCGCCGCGCCTCGGCGAAGAGCGCCCCGGAGGCGTCGCTGCCGGCCAGCCAGCGGGCGACGGTGGCGAAGAAGTCGGCGTAGCGGGGCCAGGTCGAGAGCCCGCCCGAGAGCTGGCCGTCGGCGACGCCGAGGAACGCGGCGGAGCGCCCGAGGCCCCGCTGCCAGCCCGAGACGACGGGGGTCTTCCACTCGTCCTGCGCGAGGAAGCCCCCCTGCGCGCCGGGGCGCAGGTACGCGACGTTGAAGCCGCCGATCGTGGGAGGCTCGAGGGCCTCGAGCGCGCCGAGCGTGCGGAGCTCCGGACGCGCGACGAGCGTGGTGGGCTCCTCGACGAGCGCGCTCTTGGCGACCTGGATCGTCTCCTGGGCGAACACGCGGGGCAGGTCGGCAGGGTCCGAGACGAACGTGCAACGGCCGCGCCCCCACCCGGCGAGGTCGCGGAGGAAGGCGGCGTCGGAGTCGGTCGGGCTGCCGAGGCCGATGACGGACACCGTGACGCCGCCCTTCGCGAGCGCGGGCACGAACGCGTCGAGGTCGCCCGGCTCCTCGGCGTCGGCCGCGTCCGCGAAGACGACGACGTGTTTCGTCGCCTGGCCCGCGCGCGCGAGCTCGCCCGCGGCGGCGTGCACCGCGGTCGAGGTGAAGATGCCCCCGCCCATGGACTCGATGGAGCGCACGGCGGCGAAGATCGCGGGCTTGTCCCGTACGGGCCCCATGGGCACGACGAGGTGCGGCGCCGAGTCCACCGCGATCACGGCGACGGAGTCGAGCGTGGTGAGGAGCTCGATCGCGGCGCACGTGCCCCGGTTGCCGAGATCCATCTTCGTGCCCCCGCCGGGCACGGTCATCGCCATGGAGCCGGAGCGGTCGAGCGCGATCGCCAGGGCGAGGGCGAACTTGCGCTGCTCCTGGCGGAGCTCGAGGGAGACGGGGAGCACGTCGCCGACCGGCGAGAGGTGGTAGCCGCCGGGGCCGAAGGAAGCCTTCCCGCCCGTCATGAGGAGCCCGCCCCCGAGGTCGGTGACGAACGAGCCGAGGGCTTCGAGCCCCCCGTCGGGCAGGTCCTCCGCGGGCACGTCCTCGAGGATCACGGCGCGGTAGGCGTCGAGCGCGTCGAGGCCGAGGGGCGCGTCGGCCGGGCCGGCGACGTCCACGGCCAGCCCCGCGGCGACGAGGCTCCGGGTGAGGCGGTCCTCGCGACCGCCCGGCGTGACCAGCAGCACGCGCGCGGGCGCGTCCACGCGGAGGGCGGCGCGCGCGACG
>CAZJJQ010000847.1:0-1755 GCA_964546345.1 uncultured Planctomycetales bacterium | reverse complement strand
CCGGGGGGTTGCCAAGGTTTCGAAGGGCCGATCCCTCCACCTTTCTGGATGAAAGCGTCGCCGATCGGGAGAAAGAGCCGGCGCATGCTACCCCGAAAGTCCCGGGCGTCCCACGAACCGCGCTGCGAACGCGCCGATCCCGTGGACCTCTTCGCGGGCCCGGCCCCCGCGCCCCCCCCCTCCCGCGGACCCCGTCGTCGCGGTGCCTCCTCCGCGGGGGGAAGGTGCCCGGCCCCCGCAGCGCGACGACGGCCGTCCCGAGGGGCGGCCGTCGTCAGTCCGTGAGCCTGGGCAGGACGTAGAAGATGCCGACGAGGTGATACACGGTGAGCGCCAGGTAGCCCCAGACGGCGATCCACAGGCACGCGCGACCCAGGGGCCAGTTCTTGTGGAGACCGAGGAACATGGCCCCCACCACGGTGACCAGGGTCTTGATGAGGATGAACGGCGTGTTGCCCAGCGAGAGCGCGGCCCGCATGACCGGGTTCGCCTCGGTGCCCCCCTGCGACAGCTCGTAGAGGGTGAACGCCGCGTCGCAGAGGGAGAGCACGGCGACGAGCGCGATCGCGCCGAGGATCGTGGCCCCGGGGCGATCGACGTAGACCTGGTCCGTCTCCCCGTCGCGGCGACCTCCCCTCCGGCGACCCCGGAAGAGGTAGCGCGAGATCATCGGGGTCGGCTTGCGGCGACGGTCGGGGTGGCCTCGCGTCGCCGCGCTCTCGCCGGACGTCGAAGGCGGCGTGGGCGACGGAGCCGGCGTCATCGGAGCGAGGATAGCCCCGGGGCGACCGTACGGCGAAGAAGCGGAGGCGACCTTCCCTCTGCCGGGGAGCGTCGCGCCCGTCAGGGCTCTCGATGGCGGATCATGCGCAGCAGCGTGTCCACGTCGCCGCGCGCCTCGGGCGGAAGGCGGAGGCGCAGGGCCTCGAGCGCGGGCACGGAGGAGCCGCGCGCGGTGAAGTAGGCCACCTGCAGGACGGTCGCCCGCTCCGGGACGGGGGTGTCCGCGCCCACGGGGCCGAGGAGGGCCTCCATCCCTGCCGCGTCGAGGCGACCGAGCGGCGCTCCACGGAGGCTCTCGAGGAAGACGGCGCGGCGCGGCCCCGACAGTCCGCGCGCGAGCTCGAGCTGGCCCGCCGCTCCGAGGTCGAGCAACGTGGCGACGAGCCCGCCCCCCGAGGGATCCTGGGGATCCTCGGCCCATCGCCGGACCTTCTCCGAGAGCGCCGCGAGTCGTTCGGGAGGGAACCGGCCCCTGCCGCCGACCGCGCCGGCCAGGAGGTAGGCGAGCTCGCGTCGCAGCCGGAAGCGCAGGCCGACGAGCTCCGGGTCCGACTCGAGGCGCTCGAGCGTGTCGAGGTAGACCTCGGAGCGGGAGCGGCGGATGAGGTGGAGGGCCACCTCCCGTGCCTGCAGATCGCGGCCCCGCACCCATCGATCGACCGTGGGCTCCGGATCCCGTCCCCTCGCGAGCAAGCCGTCGTGCGCGGCCTCGAGCGCCTGCCTCCACGGCGTCGTGGGCGGGAGGACCTCGAAGAGGCGCCCGAGCAGGGTCAAGGCCTCGGGCGCGGGGTCGTCGCGGAGCGCCTCACAGAGCCCCGCGACCCCGGTGGGTCCCTCCCGCTCGAGCGCCGATCGATCCGCCGCGAGCGCGGCTCCGCGGGCGCGCACGGCCTCGCGCTCGGCGCCGGTGCGGCGCCGCAGCGTCTCGAGGACCCGGGCGGCCGATCCCCGGAGCAGCAGGTCCGGGGCGTG
>CAZJJQ010000846.1:0-1758 GCA_964546345.1 uncultured Planctomycetales bacterium | reverse complement strand
GTGCGGGGCATGGCCACCAGCGGGACGTTGGCGGCGTCGTCGAAGGCGATCCGCTGCGCCTCGGCGTAGAGGCGGACCCGTTCGGCGGCGTCGTAGGAGGTGCGGGCGCGGGCCACCCGGTCCTGGAACGCGTCCGAGCGGTAGAAGGAGAAGTTGTTGGCCGACCCCTTCACGGCCCCCTCCTTCGAGAGCAGCACGTACAGGTAGTTGTCGGCGTCGGCGACGTCGGGCGACCAGCCGATGATGCCCAGCTGGTGCTCGCCGTTCTGGAGGAGGGGCAGGTACGCCGACCACTCCTCCTTCTTGAGCTCCACGTCGAGGCCGAGGTCGCGCAGGTCGTCGCGGATCGAGGCCGCCGCGGCGTTCGGGTCGGGCAGGTACGGGCGCGGGTTGCTCGGGAAGCGCAGGGTGACCTTGGCGCCCGTGGCCCCGGCCTCGGCGAGGAGGGCCTTCGCCGCGACGAGGTCGCGAACGCGGTCCTTGAGGTCGGCGTGGCCCGGGATGCCGGGCGGCACCATGGTCGCGAGCGGCGCTGCGAGCCCCTCGTACGCGGCGTTCACGAGCCTGGGCTTGTCGATGGCCATGGCGACCGCGCGGCGCACCCGGACGTCGTCGAACGGCTTCACGTCGTGGTTCATCGCCAGGTAGCAGATGGAGAGGCCGGCCTCGACCTGGTGGAGGCGGAACCTCGCGTCCTTGCGGATGCGCGCGACGTCGCGCGCGGCGACGTTGTCGATGCCGTCCACCTGGCCGGTCTCGAGGCGCGCGAAGGCCGTGCGCACGTCGGGGACCACCACGAACACGACCTTGCCGAGCTTCGGCGCGCCCCCCCACCAGGAGGGATGGGCCTCGAGCGTGATCTCCTCGGCCTCCCAGGACGCGAAGCGGAACGCGCCCGTGCCGACGGGGTTGCGGGCAACGAAGGCCTTGCCCTTCGCGAGGGCCTTCGGCGAGACGATGGAGCACGAGAACATCGCCAGCAGCGAGGGGAAGAACGGCGGCATGGGCTCGAGGAAGTCGAAGCGGACCGTCTTCGGGTCGGGCGCGGAGACGAGCTTCACGGACCCGAACATGTCGCCCCAGTACGGGTAGCGGCCGGGGACGAAGTGGAAGGGGTGCTTCTCGTCGCGCTGGCGCTCGAAGTTCGCGACGACGGCGGCGGCGTCGAGCGGCGTGCCGTCGTGGAAGGAGACGCCGTCGCGCAAGGTGAACGTGAGGGACAGATGGTCGGGCGTGGACGTCCACGAGGTCGCGAGCGCGGGCTCCACCTCGGCGCTCCCGTACTTGAAGCGCACGAGCGTGTCGTACACGTTGACGAGCACGAGGGACGACTCGCCGTCGGTCACCTCGGCGGGGTCGAGGCCCGGCGAGTCCTTCCCGCGCGCGTACACGAACGTCGGGCCGGGTGCGGGCGCGCCCCCGGCGCCCCCCGCATTCGCCGCCCCCTTCGTCCCGTCGGCGCCGCCGTCGCCGTCCTTGTCGCGCCCGCAGCCCGCGAGCGCGAGGAGACCGAGCACGAGGAGCGCAGGGAGACGGGACGCCATGGAGTCTCTCCGGGAACGGGACCGCCGACGAGCGCCGGCACGCGGACGCGGTCGGGACGCGGATGGTACCCGTCGCGCGCGTGCGGCGCCTCCCCGAGGAGTCCGACCGGGGCGGCCGGCGCCGGCGGAGCGCCGGGGCCGCACGGGGAAGGCGCGGGGGCTACGCGTCGTCGGGCTTGGGCCCGCGCAGGTTCTTCGAGGGCGAGCGCATGCG
>CAZJJQ010000845.1:0-1761 GCA_964546345.1 uncultured Planctomycetales bacterium | reverse complement strand
GTGGAGCCCGCGGCGGCGCCCGGGGGGCGGCGAGGGCGGCGGCTGCGCCGCCCCCGTGCCGTCGGGAGGGACCTGATCGCGGCAGAGCGGTTGCGCCTCGCGGCGTGCCCGGCCGCGCGGATGCCGTCCCCGACTCCTGCGCCCCCTACAGCCGCGGGGCGAGGGAGCCTCCCGGGGAAGGGAGCGGTGGGCGCCGCCCGAGGGAGGAGCCCCGGGGATTCCGGGACGAGCGCGCCTCCCGGTACTCTCCCGCGACATGGCCCTCCTGCTCTCCACCGTGGCCGTGGACGCGCTCGCCACGGAGCGCGACGACCACTACGCCCGTCTGGGCGAGGCTCCCGAGCTCGTGCTCGAGCTGATGCTCTCCACCGCGGTCGCCTACCGGATCGCCTGGAACGGACGACACCTCGGCTATGCCATCCATGCCGCCGACGGGCTCCTCCTGGAGCTCGAGCTGCTGGAGGGGCCCGGGAGCCTCGAGGTGTTCGGGTCCCTGGCCGACCGGCTCCGTCTGGGGGGCGCGTGGTGCTTCTCCTTCGACGCGCGGCTCCTTGCGCTCGGGGCCCGGCGCGGCTGGTCCTCGACCGTCGATGGGACGCTCTTCCGCGACCTCGCGGACTCCCGAGGGCCGGAACCGCACGAGCACGTCGGACGCCGCCTCCGTCCCGCGACGCTCGCCGACGTGCCCGCCATCGCTCCGTTCCGCGCAGGGGTGTTCGACGACGAGGAGCAGTGCCGCGAGTGGATCCGGCGCGAGCGGGTCTCCGTGCTCGAACGCAGCGGGGACTTCCTGGGCATCGGCCTCCTCACACGGGTCTGGCCCACGCGCACCGAGCACGACGTCGGAGTGATGGTCCATCCGGATCACCGAGGCGTCGGCCACGCGTCCTTCATCCTCCGGGCGCTCAAGCGGCATTGCCTCGATCGAGGATGGCGTCCCACGGCGGGCTGCGCGACGGAGAACGTCGCGTCGTCCCGGGCGCTTCAGCGTGCGGGCTTCGTCAGCCGGCACTCGCTGCTCAGGTTGGAGCGCTGATCCACCACCGCCCGAGACCTGCGCGCCGCGCCGGGGCTACGAAACGGCGTCCCGCTGCCACGCGCCGGTCAGGAGGGCAGCCACTGGTAGAGCGCGTCGGGGGCCCTCTCCTCGTTGTCGGCCCCGTCTCGGAGCTCCAGCAGGCGTGCGCCACGTCGCTCGTAGAACCCGCGGGCATGCTCGTTCTGCTGGAACACCCAGAAGCGGAATCCCTTCGGCATGGCCGCCTTGGCGTGCCGGAGCAGCTGGTCCCCGAGCCCCTGCCGCTGGCAGCGCGGATCCACGTAGAGGTGGTGCAGGCAGCCGCCCCCGGTCGCGACGAACCCGGCGACGCGCCCCTCCACCAGCGCCACGACGACCCGTTGCTCGGCGAGCACGCGCCGGAAGAAGTGGAGATCCTCTGCGGGCGTGTGGACCACCGGGAGCCACGGCATGGCCTCGGCGCGGGAGACGGCGAACAGGGCCGCGATGGCGCCCACATCGTGAGGGGAAGCGGGGCGGAGCATGCGCTGCGTCGATGGTACACGCGTCCCTCGAGGACGCGCCCCGCGCGGGCGCCTGCGGCTCCGCTCCCGCGACCACGCGACGGCGGGCGCCGAGCGGGGGGAGGTGCCCCTCCGCTCGCCGAGCCCGGGCCCCGCCGCCCCCAGCATTCACGGCCAGGATCGATCCCTCGCGCCTCCGGCCCGCTCCGCAGGTGAGGGCGGGGCCCGGGCCGCGTGCTG
>CAZJJQ010000844.1:0-1767 GCA_964546345.1 uncultured Planctomycetales bacterium | reverse complement strand
TCAGTTCCTGTCGTGCGAGGACATCCCCAGGACCTTCGACTCCCTCGGCCCCGCTCTGAGGACCCCCGGGCCCGCGCCGGAAGGGGTGGCCGAGTCGGGTGGGCGCAGGCGCGGGGGGGAGGTTACGCTATCGCGTCAGCCGGAGATCTCCCATGACCGCGGCCGGATCGCACCCGACACCCCGCCCCGTCGATGACGTGGTCGAGGCCGCCCTCGCCCGCCACCGGGACACCCCGGGGGCCCTCCTCCCCATCTTCCACGCGATCCAGGACGAGCTCGGCTACGTCCCCCCGGAGTCCCTCCCGCGCATCGCGTCGGCGGTCAACCAGACCCGAGCCGAGGTCCACGGGGTCCTGACCTTCTATCACGACTTCCGCACCACCCCGCCCGGCCGGCACGTGGTCAAGCTCTGCCGCGCGGAGGCCTGCAAGGCGGTGGGCTGCGACGAGGTCGCCGAGCACGCGCAGAAGCGCCTCGGCATCGGCTTCGGCGAGACGCGCGTGGACGGATCGGTCACCCTCGAGGCGGTCTACTGCCTCGGCAACTGCGCCCTCGGCCCCTCCGCCCTCATCGACGGCCGCCTGCACGGCCGCGTCACGGCGCCCCGGCTCGACGGCCTGCTCGCGGGGAAGGGGGCGACGTCGTGAGCGCCGCCCCGGTCCGGGTCTTCGTGCCCGGCGACTCCGCCGCCCTCTCCGTCGGCGCCGACGAGGTCGCCCGGGCCCTCTCCGCCGAGACCACCCGCCGCGGCGCACGCGTCGAGCTGGTCCGCAACGGCTCGCGCGGCATGCTCTGGCTCGAGCCCCTCGTCGAGGTGACCACGCCCGCTGGACGCGTCGCGTACGGCCCGGTCGCCGCGGCCGACGTGCCCGGGCTCCTCGACGCCGGGCTCCTCGCCGGCGGGGCCCACCGCCTGCGCCTCGGCCTCACCGAGGAGCTGCCGTACCTGAAGCGCCAGGAACGCCTGACGTTCGCCCGGATCGGCGTGACGGACCCGCTGAGCCTGTCCGAGTACGAGGCGCTCGGCGGCTGGCGCGGGCTGCGCGCGGCGCTCCCCCTCACGGGCGCCGAGGTGGTGGATCGGGTGACGCGTTCGGGATTGAGGGGGCGCGGGGGGGCAGGGTTCCCCACCGGCATCAAGTGGAAGACGGTGCTCGACACGCCCGCCGACCGCAAGTACGTGGTGTGCAACGCGGACGAGGGCGACTCGGGCACGTTCTCCGACCGCATGGTCATGGAGGGCGACCCCTATCTCCTGATCGAGGGGATGACCATCGCCGGGATCGCGCTCGGCGCCACGCACGGCTACGTCTACCTCCGCTCGGAGTACCCCGACGCGGAGCGCGTCCTCCTCGCGGCCCTCGAGCGTGCGGAGCGGGCCGGCTTCCTGGGCGCGAACGTGCTCGGGAGCGGCAGGGCGTTCCACCTGGCCCTGCGCCGCGGCGCGGGCTCCTACGTGTGCGGCGAGGAGACGGCGCTCCTCGAGAGCCTCGAGGGCAAGCGCGGCATCGTGCGCTACCGGCCTCCCGTGCCCGCCGTCGCCGGCCTGTTCGGCAAGCCGACGGCGCTCAACAACGTGATCTCGTTCGCCTCGGTCCCCGTGATCCTCGAGAAGGGCCCCGACTTCTACCGCGACTTCGGCATGGGCCGCTCCCGCGGGACGCTCCCGTTCCAGCTGGCGGGCAACGTGAAGCGCGGGGGGCTCGTCGAGAAGGCCTTCGGGCTCACGCTCCGCGAGCTCATCGAGGACTTCGGCGGCGGCACCGC
>CAZJJQ010000843.1:0-1769 GCA_964546345.1 uncultured Planctomycetales bacterium | reverse complement strand
CGGCCCCCGCCTCCCCCCGCCGCCCCCCACCTCCCCGGCGCGGCCTACTCCCCCCGGGGCCTACTCCCCCCGAGGTTCGTTCAGCTGCGCGTGGAGACGCTCGTTCTTCTCGGCCACCTTCCGGCGCAGCTCGGCGCGGTACATCTGCAGGCGGTGGTGGAGGTCCTCGTCGGAGAGGGCGAGGATCTCGGCGGCGAGGAGCGCGGCGTTGGAGGCGCCGCCCTCTCCGATGGCCACGGTGGCGACCGGGATCCCTGCGGGCATCTGAACGGTGGAGTAGAGGGAGTCGGCGCCGCCGAGACCCTGCGTGGCCATGGGGATGCCGATCACGGGGATCGTGGTGAGCGAGGCCATGACGCCCGCCAGGTGGGCCGCGCCGCCCGCGGCCGCGATCAGCACCTTGAGGCCGCGGAGGCGGGCGGTGCTCGCGTAGGCGTGGGCGCGCTCCGGGGTGCGGTGCGCGGAGACCACGTTCACCTCGAAGGGGATCTCGAACTGTCCCAGGAGGTCGAGGCAGCGCTGCACGACCGGGAGGTCGCTGTCGCTCCCCATCACGACCCCGACCACGGGGGGGCGCAGGTCCACCTCGGGGCGGGACTCCGGGGCCGGGGCCACGTCGCGGGGCCGGCTGCGGTCGTCCCCGTGCGGACCGACGGGGCGGGAGGGCGGACGCGAGGAGTGGCGCATGGGGCGCGAGTCTACTCGCGGGCCGGCGACCCTCCACGAAGGCGGCGGCGTCCTGCCCGGGGCGCGGCCCGGCCTACGCCGGCTCGCGTCCCGTCAGGCGGCGGTGGATCTCCCGGTAGGTGGCGGTCGTCTGGGCGACCACCTCGTCGGGAAGGA
The DNA here is from genome assembly GCA_964546345.1 of uncultured Planctomycetales bacterium. Lineage (GTDB taxonomy): Bacteria > Planctomycetota > PLA2 > PLA2 > JAEUHO01 > JAYTCP01. The sequence continues at coordinate 926 of CAZJJQ010000843.1, read as the reverse complement.
CCGGCGCCGGGGGGGTGTGGTCCCAGCCCGCGGCATCCAGCCAGTCGCGGATGCGCTGCTTGTCGTAGGAGTCCTGGCCCCGGCCGGGGGCGTACTTCCGGGCGTCCCAGAAGCGGGAGGAGTCGGGGGTCAGGACCTCGTCGCCCAGCGTGATGACGCCGTGGACGTCCGTCCCGAACTCGAGCTTCGTGTCCGCGATCAGGATCCCGCGCGCCTCGGCGAGCTGGGTGGCGCGGGCGAACAGCGCGAGGGTCAGGTCGCGCAGCCGCGCCGCGGCGGACGCGCCCACGATGCGTTCGGTCTCGGCGAAGTCGATGGCGACGTCGTGCCCGACCTCCGCCTTCGTGCTGGGCGTGTAGATCGCGGGCTCGAGCTTCGCGCACTCGACGAGCCCCGGCGGCAGCCGGTGTCCGGAGACCGCCCCCGTCTTGCGGTAGTCCTTCCAGCCGCTGCCGGTCAGGTAGCCGCGCACCACGCACTCGACGGGGAACATCCGCAGGCGCTTCGCGAGCGTGGTGCGGCCGCGGAGCACCGCCTCGTGCCGTCGCACCTCCGGAGGCATCTTCGCGAGGTCCGTGGTGACGACGTGGTTCGGGCACACGTCCTTCAGCGCGTCGAACCAGAACGACGACAGGGAGGTGAGGATGCGTCCCTTCTCGGGGATGCCGGGCGAGAGCACGGAGTCGTACGCGCTCACCCGATCCGTGGCGACGATGAGCAGGTGCTCCCCCAGGTCGTAGACGTCGCGCACCTTGCCGCGGTGGAGCAGGCGCAGGCCCTCGAGGCGGGTCTCGGTGACGGCGGGCGGGGTGGCGGCCATGGGGGCGTCCTCGTCGTAGGGGGCGCCGATCGTACGGGAGGGGAGGGTCGGCGACGGACGGCGCGCGGTCGGCTCCCGGTCGGGCGCCGACGAGGCCCCGGGGCCC
>CAZJJQ010000842.1:395-1781 GCA_964546345.1 uncultured Planctomycetales bacterium | reverse complement strand
CGCGTGGACGAGCGCCCGAGCGACCGCGCGCGCGCGACGCTCGCCGCCGAGCTCGAAGATCCAGCGCGCCAGCTCGCCCTCCGTGGCGCGGTTCACGACGTCCGCGGCGGTGGGCCCGTCCGACGTCGGGTCGAAGCGCATGTCCGCGACGCGATCGACGGCCTTGTAGGAGAAGCCCCGTTCCGGGCGGTCGAGCTGCGGGGAGGAGACCCCGAGATCGAGCAGCACCGCGACGGGACGCCCCCACGCGGCCTCCTCGAGGACCTCGGGGAGCTCGGCGTAGGACGCGTGGAAGAGGCGGAACCGCCCCTGGAACGGGGCGAGGCGCTCCTTCGTGGAGCGCAGCGCGTCGGCATCGCGATCGAGGCCGAGGAGCCGCGCCGTCGGCCAGGCGGAGAGCATGGCCTCCGCGTGACCGCCGAACCCCACCGTCCCGTCCACGACGAGGGGATCCGGGTGGTCCGTCGGCGCGAGGAGCGTGAGCACCTCGCGCACGAGGACCGGCCGATGGAGATGGGAAAGAGCGTCGCTCCCCGGGGACATCCGGGGATCAGTCCGTCGTCGGGGAGCCCGCGCCCCCCGAAAGCCGCGTCAGCCGCGCCTCCCAGCGCTCCGGGTCCCAGAGCTCGAGGTAGGTGTTCATGCCGCCCACGCGCACGTGCCCCGTCGGGAAGAGCGGGAGATGGCGCTTGGGAATCTGGATCCGGCCGGGGCCCGTGAGCTCGGCGCGTTCGGCCGTCTGGAAGAACTGCCGCTTGCGGTCGAGGTCCCCGTCGAACCGGTTGGGGATCTGGCCCCCGGCCATCCGGCCGAAGACGTCGCCGGGGTAGGCCTCGAGGAAGGGGCCATCCGCGCCGGGGACGAGATAGAGGACGCCGCCCCCCTCCCGCAGCACGTCCTGCGCGAAGTGCGCCGGGATGACGATGCGGTCCTTCCCGTCGATCTTGTGGTCGCGATGTCCCGTGAAGAGGTACATGCGCCGTTGGCCCGCCCGCACGCGGCCCCACCGTGGGTGCCCGTCGTGACAGGACATTACACTTCATGACACCCGCTGTCTACTGTCTTCTTTCGAATTCCCCACAAATGGCATAAATCCATTTATTACATGCACTTACGTCATCAAAGAACCCACCCCAATATGCGGAGGGCCGGGCGCCAGAACCCCCAGCGGGGGCCCGCACCGGGCACTTCCTCCCCAGTTCGGGCGTCCTGGGCCCGTTCTGAAGCCCCTTCGAGGCCCGGCGGGCTCACCCGGGGCACGAAGTGTCACGCTGCCGCGGCCGGGGCAACGGTCCGCCGAGCACGGCGCCCGCCGCCGGGGCGGGCGGCGCGCGGCGGGCCCGGGGGGGGCGGGGGGGGCCGCGCGGGGGCGCGGCGGCCCCAAGG
>CAZJJQ010000842.1:0-385 GCA_964546345.1 uncultured Planctomycetales bacterium | reverse complement strand
GGGCTGCGGACCGCCGAGCACGGCCCCTCCCGGTCCGCCCGCCCCCCGGCAGCCCGGGGAATCCCGGCAGCCACTCGCCGGGGCCACTGCCGATTCCCTCTCCCCCGCGCCCCCCCACCCTTCCCCCCGCTTCCGCGTCCCCTCGCTTGCCCTACACTCCCGCCGTGCGTCGTCCCTTCGGGGACGGCCACGTCCCGGGGGGCCGACGCCTTCGAACCTGGTCAGGTCCGGAAGGAAGCAGCCATAAGGAGCCACGTCGGCGTCCTCGGTGCACGTGGCCGTCCTCGAGCGGACGGCGCCCGCGGGGGGCTTTCCGCGGCGGGCCGTGCCGCCGTGCTCGGCGGCGTCGTCACCCGCGGCGGCGGCGTCGCTGCGTCGCCGGTCT
>CAZJJQ010000841.1:0-1788 GCA_964546345.1 uncultured Planctomycetales bacterium | reverse complement strand
TCGGGGGCGGCCCAGGCCGCGGCGCCGGGCGCGAGCGCCGCGACCGCGAGCACGGCCCCCCGCGTCCACCGCAGCACCCGCCGCACCGCCGGGAATCGTGCCGTCGTCGCCATGGTGGCCCTCCATCGCGCGGAGCCCCACGGGGTCGGGGGCATCGCGTCGGGATTGTACGGGGGGCACGCGCGGAACGTCCCAGGAGTCCGGGGCCGGGCGCGCCGGTCAACGGGTCGGGACGAGCTCGCCGCGGTCGGTGAGGCGCAACGGCGCGCCCCTCGCATCCTCAAAGCGCAAGTAGAGCCCCCACCCGCCCCCGCGCTGGGACACCTCGACGAGGAGCAGGTGCCGACCGGCGGGGAGCTCGAGATCGGTCGCGTCCTCGTCGGGGGTCGCGCCGCGCAGGAGCAGGCGCTCGACCACCGGCTTGCCGTCGAGGAAGACGCGGAGGGCGTCGTCGCTGCCCGTCAGGAGCCGGACGCGCAGCGGCGTGGGAAGCTGCAGGGAACGCGTGGCGTACGCCGCCACGTCGGGGCCGGCGCCGAACCGGGGCACGAAGTCCACGTAACCGGAGGGGGCGTCGGCGCGCGCGGCCCGGCCGGCCTCCGCGGCGATCCGGTCGAGGTCGCGCGGGCCGAGCGGGACGAACCGGCCCGCATCCGGCCAGGGGCGGGTCGTCGGGGCGAAGTGCCAGGACGTCACGAAGCGCCCCGTCACCACGACCCGCTCGGTGACGACGGTGCCGCGGTCGTCGATCACGCGGACCGCGTCCACGGCGCCGCCCTCGAGCGCCAGGTCCTCCGGCCGCAGCGTGATCGCGCGCGGAGGCGTCCCGCCCCCGGCCCAGTAGGACCGGAAGCCCACGGCGTCGCCCCTGCGCAGGAGCCCCACGTACCGCGCCCCCGTGGGCGCGACGAGGCGGGCGCCCCCGTCGTCGTCGAACGTCACGGTGGGCGGCTCCCCCGGGGGCGCGGGCGCGTCGGGCTGGAACCACGGGCTCGCGCGCAGAGCCGCGGCGCTCACGGGCGCGAAGGCCGCCGCGTCCTCGAGGCGGAACTCCCGGGGCGGGCCACCCGACCGCGGCGGCGGCTCGACGAGGCTGAAGACGCGGTTGAACCGGTCGAACCCGCGGGTCATCACGTCGAGCGGGTCGGTGGAGTGCGGGAGGCCGAACGCGTGCCCCATCTCGTGCAGGACGGCCCCGAGGGTGGTGGAGGCGAGCCCCCAGACCGTGGAGCGGCCGGCGCTGTCGTCATGGACGAGGGTGCCGTCCACGGGGGTGGTGTCGGCGAAGGTGGGAAAGACGTCCCCGAGCGTGCGCGGCCACGCGAAGAGCCCCGCGCTCCCGAACAGGCCGAGGTCGCCCCCGCCGAGCGCCGTGTGGCCGTGCACGCGCCGGGTCGTGCGGTCGAACCGCGTGTAGGCCGCCACGACGACGTTCTTCACGTGCGGCGCCGGGAGGCGGCGGGCGACGAGCTCCGCGATCCGGCGCCACCACGCCTGATCGTCGAGTGCGTACTCCTCGGCGGCCGGGTGCTCGCCGCGCAGCACGTGGACGTCCACCCGTCCGTTCGCGTCCAGCTCGAGCCGGAACGTGGCGCGGCCGAAGCCGAGGTCGTGCATCCGCTCGGCGGTGAAGCACTGGAGGAGCTTCATCGCGGTGTCGAGGCGGCCGGGGGCGTCCTGCGCCTCGTCGTCCCGCGGCGTCTGGTAGCGCGTGTCGCCGCTCGAGTCGGTCAGGTAGATGCACCGCACGACGTGCCCCGTGGTCGCGGGGCGATGGATCAGGCGCAG
>CAZJJQ010000840.1:0-1792 GCA_964546345.1 uncultured Planctomycetales bacterium | reverse complement strand
CCCCGCCCCTCGATCCGGCGGTCCCCGCGCGCCCGATCGACGAGCCGTTGCTGGCGCCGCCGCCGGTGCGCCCGACGGAAGCGCCGTTGCTCGGCGTCGGTCCCGCCATGGGTGCGAACCCGCCGCCCGCGCCGGTCCCGGCCCCCGCGCCGGCGCCGGCGCCTTCGGGCGCGCTCGACGACGACGGCGTGGACCGCAGCCTCTCCGAGCGCATCGGCGACGCCGTGAGCCGGGGGGCGCGGTGGCTGAAGCAGCGCCAGCTGCCCGACGGCTCGTTCGGGCTCGTGGAGGGCAACGCCGCCTACGAGGGCACCGATCCGAAGGGCGACGCGTACAAGCACCCGGCCGGCACGACGGGCCTCGCCCTCTACGCGCTCCTCAAGTGCGGCGAGAGCCCCGACGACCCCGTGCTCAAGCGCGGCTTCAAGTTCCTCAAGGACCGGTACCGCCTGCCCGGCGGAGCGTACGAGACCTCCATCGTGCTCCTCGCGGTGACCGCGACGGCGGACCCGTTCCACAAGACGAAGGACAGCGTCGCGGCGGGCGACCGCGTGAAGCTCTCGCCCGAGTACCGCGACTGGGCGCAGCGGCTCCAGGCGCATCTCGTCAAGCAGCGCGCCGACGCGAAGTCGCTGGGCTGGCGCTACAACCTCGCCGGGCAGCCGGCGCCGAACCCCGCGGCCGATCTCTCGAGCACGCAGATGGCGGCGCTCGCCCTGTTCGCGGCGGAGCGCTGCGGGATCAAGACCGAGAGCCGCGTGTGGAACGACCTGGTCACGTTCGCCCTGGCGCAGCAGGAGAAGGACGGGCCGGCCCATCCGCGGGCCGTGGTCGTCCGGGAGGCCCGCGACGGGAAGGAGGGGGGCGCGGGGGGACGGTCCGGTGCGGACGCCGCCTCCGGGAGCGGCGGGTCGGCCGGGGGCACGTCCGCGGGCCCCGCCGGGGGGCGCCCCGCGGCGGATCGCGCCCGCGGGTTCGCGTACGCGGTGGGGATGGCGAATCCCGACGAAGGGGAGCCGACCGGCGGCATGACCGCGTGTGGGATCGGCACGATCCTGATCGCGCGCAACGTGCTGTTCGGGCGCGAGGACAAGGCGTTCCTCGGGCGCGACCAGGTCGCGCTCCAGCAGGCCGTGTTCGACGGGCTCGCGTGGATCGACCGGAACTGGTCGCCGTACCTCAACCCGAAGAAGCAGAAGACGAACGTCTATCACGTGTACTGGCAGTACTGCGTGGAGCGCGCGTTCGACCTGATCGGGAACCGACGCCTCGGCACGCACCTCTGGTACGTCGAGATGGCGCGGGAGCTCGTGGGACGGCAACGGGACAAGGGCTACTGGGACAGCGACAGCACGCACAAGCCCGGGGAGGTCCTCGACACCTGCTTCGCGCTCCTGTTCCTGCGCCGATCGACGGGCGACTGGATCTCCGAGGGCGCGCTGACGGACACGAACCCCGAAGCGCGCGACGGGCGGTGATGCCGGGCCGGGCGGAGGATCGTCCCGCCCGACGGCGCGCGTCGCACGAAGGCCCGTCCGTGGGGAGCGGGCCGCGTCGTCGGGGCACGGCCGTGGACCGAGGCGGTCCTTCCCGCTAGAACGTGAGCATGCGCTCCTCGAAATGGTGGCTCCTCCTGCTCGTGGCCGCGATCCTCGGCGCCCTTGCGTGGAGGTTGGGGTTGCTCCCGGTGCCGGGGGAGGGGGCGCGGGGAGACGACGCCTCCGCACCGGCGCCCCTCGGCACCGGGTCCCCCGAGGCGGTCCCCGCGGCCGACGCGGAGGCCGCGCGCCTG
>CAZJJQ010000839.1:0-1799 GCA_964546345.1 uncultured Planctomycetales bacterium | reverse complement strand
GGGGAGGCCCGCCCGCGGAGGTGGGGGGCGCCGGGGGGCGGGGGCCCGCGTCCGGGGGGACCGGGGGGGGCGCCCGGGGCCGCCTCGACCGGATTGCCCCGCGCCCGGATCGGGGCCAGAATCGCTCATGACCGAGCACCCCCCGGGCCGATGCAGGGAGGTAGCCCGCACTCCGTCCCCGAGACCCCCCCATGGCCCGCATCCTCCTCGCCGACGACGAGCCCGCCGTGAGCGGGCCGAGGTCGGCCCAGCTCTGCTTCATGGGGCACGAGGTGGACGTCGCCGAGAACGGGAAGATCGCCGTCGAGCGTGTCCGCGCGACGGAGTACGACCTCATCATCAGCGACATCCGGATGCCGCAGATGACCGGGCTCGAGTTCCTCTCCGCCGTGATGCCCCAGATCGAGAACGTGACGCCATGCATGGTGATCACGGGTTACCACGACGTGGGGCACGCGATCAGCGCGATGCGCGCCGGGGCCATGAACCTCCTGCTCAAGCCCTGGGACATGCAGGACCTCAAGGCGGCGGTGAAGCAGGGGCTCGCCCGGCGCGTCGAGATGAAGTTCCGGCGCGACTACCAGGCCGACCTCGAGCGCCGGGTCCAGGAGGCGGTCGGCGAGCTGCGCAACGCCTACGACTCCACCGTGGTCGGGTTCGCGGCGCTGCTCGAGGGGAAGGACGCCAGCACGGCCGACCACTGCGTCCGCGTGCGAGACATGTGCTCGCGGATGGCGCGCGAGCTCGGGCTCGGGTCGGATCGGATCCGCAACCTCGAGCTCGGCGCGATGCTCCACGACATCGGGAAGTTCAAGATCCCCGATCACATCCTCAAGAAGAAGGGCCCGCTCGACGCCACCGAGTGGGTCGAGATGCGCAAGCACGCGGAGTACGGCGCGGAGATCCTCGAGAAGATCGCCTTCCTGCGCGGCGCGATCCCCGTCGTACGCAATCACCACGAGAAGTGGGACGGCTCGGGCTACCCATCCGGCCTGCGGGGCGAGGACATCCCCCTCGAGGCGCGCATCTTCATGGTCGTGGACGCCTACGACGCGATCACCTCCAAGCGCCACTACAAGGAGGCGCAGGACCCGGCGCACGCCCTGGGGGAGATCAAGCGGTGCAAGGGCTCGCACTTCGATCCCAAGGTCGTCGAGGTGTTCGAGAACATCTACGACGAGATCGCGAGCGCGACGTTCGCCGGGATGCCCCTCCGGCGGGAGTCGTTCAGCGCCCTGCCCGCGAGCGCCCCTCAGCCCGGGTAGGGATCAGACGCGGCTCACCTGGCGGGCGCGGACGTCCGCCGGCTGCGGGCCCCGCCGCGGCGGGGCGACCTCCACCGGCAGGGCACGCTCGGCCTTGAGCGTCACGCGGAGCACCCCGGGGACGTCGGCGAGCAGGCGCTCCACCCGGACCGTGGCGTCGTAGACGATGCGTCCCTCGTGGATCACCACCAGCCGCGGGTGCTCGCCGAGGAACGCCCCGAGGCCCAGGGGATCGGGCTCGTCCGCGGCGAGGGGGAGCTCTGCGATGAGGTCTAGCCCCTCCCCGAGGAGCCGGCGCGCCCGCACGCGTGCGCTCGGTGCGACCGCGTGGGCCGGCAGGAGGTAGACCGACGCGCTCGCCGGGCACTCGCCGGGGGCGCCCGGCGGGGGCGGGGCGGGCGATCGCCCCAGGGAGGGAGGGGGCGTCGGGGGAGGGGCGAACCTGCCGGGCGCAGGGGTAGGAGCGCCAGAGAGGATCGAGATCGCCGGCTGGAACGGATGTGCACCGTGCTGTTTTCACCCGCCTTCGGCGCG
>CAZJJQ010000838.1:0-1808 GCA_964546345.1 uncultured Planctomycetales bacterium | reverse complement strand
GACCTCCAGCTGTACGCGTCCTGATCGGCCCCCCGACCCCCGAGCGAGACTCCTCCCATGGGCGAGCACCGGATCGTCGACGCGGCGGGCGAGAGCGAGAAGCTCCGCGAGTTCATGCAGCAGCTCCTCGTGGACCTGCGGGCCCTCGAGAAGATGATCGACGGCGGCATGATCGAGGAGGGCGTGCGCCGGATCGGGGCCGAGCAGGAGATGTTCCTCCTCGACCGCGACTTCCGGCCCGCCCCGGCCGCCATGACCATGCTCGAGCGGCTGAAGGACCCGCATTTCGTCACGGAGGTGGCGCTCTTCAACCTCGAGGCGAACCTCGACCCCCTCCCGCTCGCGGGCTCCTGCCTCTCGAAGATGGAGCGCCAGCTCCTCGACCTGATGGCCCAGGTCCGCGCGGCCGGCGAGGGGATCGGGGTCCAGCCCATCCTCACGGGCATCCTGCCGACGGTCAGGAAGTCGGACCTCGGCCTCGAGAACATGACGCCGAACCCGCGCTACTTCGCGCTCAACGCGGCGCTCACGCGCCTGCGGGGCAAGGCGTACGAGATCAGCATCAAGGGCGTGGACGAGCTGATGGTGCAGCACGACTCCGTGATGGTGGAGGCGTGCAACGCGAGCTTCCAGGCGCACCTCCAGGTGGGGGCGAAGGAGTTCGCGCGGATGTACAACATCGCGCAGGCGGTCACGGGCCCCGTGCTCGCCGCCGCGACGAACTCGCCCATGCTGTTCGGCAAGCGGCTGTGGCACGAGACGCGGATCGCCGTCTTCCAGCAGGCGGTGGACACGCGCGGCTCCTCCGCCAACCTGCGCGAGCGCAGCCCGCGCGTGGACTTCGGCCGCTCGTGGGTCCGGGAGTCCGTGCTCGAGCTCTACCGCGAGGACGTCACGCGGTTCCGCGTGCTCCTCGCCGCCGAGGGCGTCTCCGACCCCTTCGAGCGGCTCGCGGCCGGCGAGCTCCCCGACCTGAAGGCGCTGCGCCTCCACAACGGCACGGTCTACCGGTGGAACCGCGCCTGCTACGGCATCAGCGAGGGGAAGCCCCACCTGCGCATCGAGCTGCGCGTCCTCCCCTCCGGCCCGACCCCGGTGGACGAGATGGCCAACGCCGCCCTCTGGTGGGGGCTCATGCAGGCGTTGCCCGCGCAGGTGGGCGACGTCACGAAGCACATGTCCTTCGACGAGGCCAAGCTCAACTTCCTCTCCGCGGCGCGCCACGGCCTCGCCGCGCAGCTCACCTGGCTCGACGGCGAGACGGTGCCGGCCCAGACGCTCCTGCGCGACCGCCTGATCCCGATGGCCCGCGAGGGGCTGCTCGGGAGCGGGATCGACCAGGGCGACGTGGACCGGTACCTGGGGGTCATCGACGCGCGCGTACGCGCCGGGGCCACGGGATCGCGCTGGCTGCTCAAGTCGCACGTCCACCTCGCCGACCACGGCACGTCCGGGGAGCGGCTGAACGCCATCACCGCGGCGACGGTCAAGCGCCAGTCCTCCAACGAGAGCGTGGTGCACTGGCCGCTGGCGCGCCTCGACGAGGCGGGCGGGTGGAAGCACAACTACCTCAAGGTCGAGCAGTTCATGTCCACGGACCTCACCACCGTGCATCCGGAGGAGGCGCTCGACCTGGTGGCGAACCTGATGGTGTGGGAGCGGATCCGGTACGTGCCGGTGGAGGACCACACGAACCACCTCGTCGGCATCGTCTCCTACCGCCACCTGCTCAAGGTGCTCGCGAAGGGGCTGCTCGAGGGCCGCGACAAGCCCGTCCCCGTCTCGGACGCCATGCAGACCCGCGTCCT
>CAZJJQ010000837.1:0-1808 GCA_964546345.1 uncultured Planctomycetales bacterium | reverse complement strand
CTCGCCGCCCTCGCGGGGGGCGCCGCGATCGCCGGCCTCGCGCTCGCGCGCCCGCGCACGGGGCTCTTCGCCGCGCCGGGCCGCCGTGCGCCGGTCCTCGCGTGCGCCGCGTGCCTCGTCGCCGGCGCGGCGGTCTCCGCCGCCCCGTTCGAGGCCGGCGCCCAGCGCGCCCTCCTCAACGCCCTGGCCGAGGCGCGGACGGGGGGCGAAGAGGTGGGCGTGGCCCTCCACAAGAACGGCGACTGGGGCGCGACGCCCTTCTACCTGGGCGAGACCGTGCGTTTCTTCGGCTACGAGGCCCGCCTCGCGGTGAAGGACCCCGCCGAGCTCGCCCCCGAGCGCTTCCGCCCCCTCGACGACCTGACGGGCTGGCTCGCCTCTTCGAAGCGCCGCTTCCTCTTCGTGCGCACGAAGGAGGTGGACGACGCCGCCCGCACCCGCGAGATCTCGAGCCGCTTCGGAGCCGCGACGCTCACCGTGGTGGCCCGCGGCCCGCTCTACTCGGTGGTGACGAACCACCCGCCCGGGACGCGTAGCGGGGGGGGAGGCGGACGGACCGCAGGTCAGGGGGGCGGCGGGGGCGAGCCCGCCGCGCGGACGGACGTCCGCCACCGAGCCGGTCCCCACGCGGGCCTTCCGCGCCACGACGGACGACCTCCACCTCGGCGGCCGCTGCGGCATGAGACTCCGGCTGTCGGGCGACGATCCCACCCGCCGGTCCTCGGTGCGTCGGGACTTCGCCAGCACCCCACCGTGCTCGAGCGAAGCACCCTCGGCGAGCCGCCTCCGCGGGCACCTTCTCCCGCATCATGCGCGATCGAAGGGAGTTCACGGGGAGCTGTCTCCCCGACGACACGGGTGGGAGCCCCAACGGAGAGCCCGCGGCCCACGTGCCGTGTCCCCTGTTTCAGCGGCAGAACGATGGCGGCGGCACCGAACCCCACTCCCGCACCGCGGGGCCGATCGTGTACGTTCGCGGCCCGACCGAGGCTCGCCTCGGCAGTCGCCGCCCGGTCCCCGTCCGTGGCCGAACGACACACGAGCCCCGAGGGGCGTCGTTGGGACGCTCCAATTGCGGAAACATCACCCCATTCCGTACTTGTCTCACCCGACTCCGTACTTGTCGAGCCACGGGCTCGCGTATCCGGGCCACAACATCGGACGCCGGCTGTCCGACGTGGGCGCGCTCACGAAGGCGGCGCTCGGCACGCGGGTGTACCTGACCGCCACGGGCGGCTTCGACACGCACGGCGACCAGGGCAGCACCACCGGCACCCTGCCGGGGCTGCTCACCCAGCTCGACGACGCCCTCGACGTGCTGGCCGCGGACCTGATCGCGCAGGGGGAGTGGGACTCGACGGTGATCTGCGTGCACTCGGAGTTCGGGCGGCGGAACTACGAGAACGGCTCGAGGGGCACGGATCACGGCGGTGCACACGCGATGCTGCTCGTGGGCGGGGCCGTGAGCGGTGGGCTGTACGGCCCGGACGTCACCAACGCCGACCTGGCGGGCGAGGTGGTGCCCTACGGCGTGGACTTCCGCGACGTGCTCCGGGAGCTCCTGACCGACCACCTCGGGGTGGACGCGGCGCCAATCCTGCCCGAGGCCCAGCCCCTCTCCACGACGCTGGGGGTCGTCTGACGGGGGGACCGAAGCGAGGGGGACCGCTGGAGGAACGCAGCTGCCACGCTCGACCGCGAGGGGCGCCGTTGGGAGGCTCCAATTGCGGAAACATCACCCGACTCCGTACTCCGGTGAGTCGAGCACGGTGGCGCCGCTGCCGACGCACGTTGCACCGTCGCCCCAG
>CAZJJQ010000836.1:0-1809 GCA_964546345.1 uncultured Planctomycetales bacterium | reverse complement strand
CCGGGGGCCCGCGTGGCGGTCAAGGGCCCGCGCCCCATGTCCCCCCTCGACGCGACCCTCCGGAACCTCACCGGGCTCATGCAGCAGCAGGAGCAGCAGGCGGGCGCGGACCTGGCGAAGATGGGCGGGCGCGACTTCCCGACCGAGGCCAGCGTGCGGTTCGCCCGGGGGACGCTGGGGCTCGTCCCCGACGGCCTCTCGGCGGCTGCCGGCGTGCTCGAGCAGTTCGCCCCCGAGACGGCCGCGTCCCGGGCGGCTCAGACGGCGTCCCTGGCGGGGCAGGCGGCGGGGCAGAGCGTGACCCGGATGCTCCCCGCCGGCCCGGAGGACCCGCTCTCGGCCCGGGGGATCGCCCTCGGCGCCATCGAGTCGGCCCCCCAGTTCGCTCACCAGATGTCGGCGGCGCTCGTCCCGGGCGGGCTCCCCGCGCGGGTCGCGGTGTTCATGGGCACAGCGGCGGCCCCGGTCGTGGGCCAGACCTACGCCGACGCCCTCCAGCAGACGGGGGACGCGGAGCGGGCGGCGAACGAGGCGATTATCGCGGGCGCCATCACGGCGGCCACCAGCACGGTCCCGGGGGCGGCCATCCTCGCCCGGAACCCCGCGGGGGCGGCGGTGCTCCGGAAGGCCGCGGCGACGGTCGTCGGGCGGCTGGGGGTCGCGGCGGCGGCGGAGGGGACGCAGGAGTACGTCGAGCAGATCGGGCAGGAGCTCGCCCGGGAGTTCGTTCGAAACCGGACGCCCGTGTCGTCGGAAGCCGTCGGTTCGGTGGTGATGGATCCGAATGTCCAACGGGCGGCGCTCGCCGCTGGTGCCGCGGGCGGCCTGCTGGGTGCGGGCGGTCGCGTCGCCGAGGAAGCGGTCGATCGGTTCTCCCCCCCGGACCAGGACGTCGGATACGACCGCCGCGAGCCGGCGCCGCAGGTGCGCATCCCCGGGCCCAACCGGCAATCAACCCCCAAGACCGCCACCCCCCAGCCCGTGACGCCGGTGCAGCCGGTCGGCCAGCCCCGGCCCTACGCCGAGGTTCAGGTGATCGCTTCGAGGATGCTCCGGCCCCTGATCGACGACGGGACGGTGCCGGGACCCGTGGCTAGGGAGATCGCTCAGGGGGTCGCGCGTGAGTTCGGAGGGTCGGACCAGGCCTCAGACGAGGCCATCGGCCGGGCCGTGCTCCGGGGAGTCGACGCCTTCGGCCAGCGGTTCATCGACGTCGAGGCGGGGAACCGGAAGGACCGGCTGGGCGCCGAGCTCCGGATGCGGAGCATGGCGGAGGGGGCCAAGGCGCGAGGCCGAGACGGCGGGCGGGACGGGGGTCGTGTCGCGGACGAGGCGCAGGTCGCGGACGAGGCCGTCGAAACGGCGGCGGGTGGGGAACAGGTTGTTATCCAAGGCGAGACTCCCAGCCCCACGCCGACGGAGGAAGCTGCTCCGAAAGCCGGCGAGAGTGCTCCTTCGCAGCCCCGTGTTCCAGAATCGCGGCCCGAACCAGCCCCCGGTGCCCGGGCTCCGTCGGCCGCACCTTCACCCGACCGAGCTGCACCATCCGGCGGACGATCGCCCAGTCCCGGGCCGTCTGAGCCCGGACCCGCTGCATCGCTTCCTGGAGCTCCTTCGGGTTCATCGGTGGATGGTATCGAGGCGGCGCCGGCGCTGCCCGCGCGTCGCATCAGCGAATACCAGCTCGGCGACCGCGTCATGGTCCCACAGAACGGCGGAAATCCCATCCCCGCCACGATCACCAAGCAAACCAAGAAAGGGGTCGTTGTCACGTACGACGATCGCCCCAGCGCGCCCGACGAGAGCATC
>CAZJJQ010000835.1:0-1810 GCA_964546345.1 uncultured Planctomycetales bacterium | reverse complement strand
GGACGCGCGGTTGTTCGGTCCCCATCGCACGCAACCGGTGGGTCGTCCGCACGCAGCGCCCGTCCCCGCCCCCCGGGGGGTAGGCGACGGCTAACGCCGACGCCGTAGGGGGCGAAAGCCCCCTGAAAACACTGCGGGTCTCCGGGCAAGCCCGGAGACCCAGAGATTTGGTGACCCGTAGGGGACTCGAACCCCTGTTTCAGCCTTGAGAGGGCCGTGTCCTAGACCGCTGGACGAACGGGCCGCGCGAATGCGGGGGTGGTGGCGGGGGTGGTTGAGGAGGGAGGATTCGAACCTCCGACTTCCTGATCCAGAGTCAGGCGTTCTACCAGCTGAACTACTCCTCAGCGACCGACCGCGGGCGGGATCCTAGGGGGGCTAGGGGGCTCGGTCAAGCGAAGGCAGCGGGGGCTCGGGCGTCAGCTCGCCGGCCAGATCCGTCCCCAGCGCCGCCGAGAGGGGGTCGCCGCGCTGCCCTTGGGAGAGCAGGTGCATCGCCTTCACGAGCGCGGCCTCGACGGTCATGTCGTGCCCCGGGACGGCGCCGGCGTCGAGGGCGGCCCGCCCCCCTTCGTACAGATCGGGGCGGGCGCCTCCGTGGCCGCACTGCGAGAGCAGGAGCACCGTGACCCCCGCCGCGACCACCCGTCGGATGGCCCCCGGCCACCCGGTCGCCCCTCCGGGCACGTTCCCCGTGCCGTAGGCCCCCACCACGATGACGCGGGCGCCGGCGTCGGCGGTGCGGGCGAGCACGTCGGCGGGCGCACCCGGCCAGACGTGGAGGTAGGCCACGGCGGGATCGAACCCGGGCACATGGGTGAAAGGCTCCGTCGGGCGACGGAGCAGGCTCGGGTGGAGGTCCACGTCGAGGCCGACCCGTCCGAGCGGAGGGTAGTTCGGGCTCTCGAACGCGTCGTAGCGCTCGGCGGACACCTTCCGCGCCCGGTTCCCGCGCAGCAGCTGGCGACCGAAGAAGATGGACACCTCCGGGACGTCGCGGCGCGCGAGGTCCACGGCGGAGACGAGGTTCGTGCGGCCGTCCGTGGGGATGGCCTTCAGCGGCCGCTGGCTGCCCGTCAGCACGACCGGCTTGCAGAGCCCCCGCAGGGAGTACGACAGCGCCGACGCGGTGTACGCCATGGTGTCCGTGCCGTGGATCACCACGAAGCCGTCGTACGCGGCCATCTGCGCCGCGAGGCAGCCGCCGACGACGTCCCAGTGGGCGGGCTGCATCTCCGTCGAGTCCCGGTTCATCAGGATCTCGACGTCCACGTCGGCGAGGCGCGAGAGCTCGGGCACGTCCTCGAGCAGCTGCGCGAGGAAGGGCCCGGGCGCCAGGGCACCGCCCGTGGGCATCATGCCGAGGGTGCCGCCCGTGTGGACCAGGTGGATGCGCTTCTTCATGGAGGCTCCCGCGCCGGGGGGATGGTAGCCGAGACCGAGTCGTGCTTGTGCGCGGCGTCGCCGTGGGCCACGATCCGGCGCTGCCGGCGCACGCGCCGGCCCCGCGGCGGCGTCGCCGAGGTCCCCCGCCGGAGTCCTGCGCCCGTGGCCCAGCCGATCCTCGTCGTCGTGCCCACGTGCGACCGGCCGGCGTACCTGGCCGAGGCGGTCGCGAGCGTGCTCGCGCAGGACGACCGGGACCTGCTCTGCGTCGTCGCCGACGACGGCGCGGACGTCCCCGCGAGGACGCAGGAAATCGTCACCCGACGATCGGGACGGTGCGCTCGAGGAACGCGAGCGCCTCGGCGACGACCTCGTCGAACGCCTCGCCCTGGTAGATCTCGAAGTGTCCGCGCCGATGGAGGCT
>CAZJJQ010000834.1:0-1815 GCA_964546345.1 uncultured Planctomycetales bacterium | reverse complement strand
GGGGGGCGCTGCCTCGGGCCCGAGCCGGCCGGGGGCCCGACGCGCGGGGACGGGAGGCCCGTCGCCGACGACCGCGCTCCGGCGATGTTCGTCGCCGACGCGAGGGGCCTCTTCGCGCCCGTGCCCCTTCCGTCGCGTCCGGACCGGGTCCTCCTCGTGCGCGCCCCCGGGCGCGCGACCGCCCTCGTTCCCGATGCCGCCGGCCCCGCCGTGGTGGTGCTCCCGAAGGCGCTGGCGATCGACGGGTACCTGCGTCGCGAGGACGGGGGCCCTCCGCGGGACGCTCTCGTGCTCGCCTGGCCTGCGGGTACGGGCCGGGGCCTCGTCCACCGCGCGTGGCCCGAAGAGGGCGGCCGGTACGCGTTCGCCGCCCTCGGCCCCGGGAGGTGGCGCATCGAGGCGCGCCGGCCCGGCGGCGTGCGTCAGGAGCTCGGCACGGTCCTCGGCGGCGAGCACGTGCCGCCGGCCGTCCTCCGCGCGGGCAGCCGCCTCGAAGGGCGGTTGATCGACGCCGACCTGGGGGGGGCCGCGCGCCCGACCTCCGTGGTCCTGCTGCGGCTCGTGGATGGCGGCACCCGCGACCTCGCGGCCTCCCTGTTCCCGGCCCCGGTCTCCGACCCCGCGCCCGCGGGGCGTCCCCCGGTGCTCGAGCCGCCAGGCGGGTCCCCGGCGCCGGCCCCGACCATGGGTGCGCCTCCCGCCGCGCCGCAGGGCGCGCCTCCAGCTGCGCCTGCGCCGACGCCCTCGACACCCGCGCAGGACCCGCACCTGGAGGCCGTCTCCGACGCGGCAGGCCACCTGGCCTTTCAGGACGTGCCGCCAGGCATCTACGAGGCGACGCTCCCCGATCCGCTGCTCGCGTGGGACGGCCCCCCGCCACGGCTCGAGGTGGACGCCGTCGGCAACGTGCGCCTCCCCTCCTGGTGGCTGCGACGTCGCGGGACGATCGTCGGCGTCGCTCGGGATGCGAAGACGCGCGCTCCGCTCGCCGACGTCCGGATCCAGGTCGTCCCGGCCCCCGACGCCCCCCCCTTCCCTGGAGCCCGCGTGCTCGACGCCCAGGTCACCACGGGGCCGGACGGCGTGTTCCGCGTGCGGGGCATCGCGCCCGGCGAGGGGTATCGCGTCGTGGCGACCACGGCTGGACGCAGCGCGGTGGTGCTCGGGCCGTTCGCCGTGCCCTCCGCCCGCGTGACGGACGTGCAGGACGTGCTCCTCTGGCGCGGATGGACCGCGGCGGTGGAGGTCGTGGGCCCGGAGGGGAAGCCGGTGGCCTCGGCCTCGCTCGTCGCCACGCCGGCGAGCCGACCGCATCCGGTCGTCGCGGACGAGGTGGCGCAGGCGCTCGCGCGCACGGCCACGACCGATGCGGAAGGCCGCGCGACGATCCCGGACGTGCCCGACGGAGACGCGGTGGTGGTGGTGCGCGCCGAGGGTTTCCTCGAAGGTCGGCTCCTCGTGGCGCAGCCGGGCGCCGGGGTGACGCGCTCGGTGAGGATCGGGCTCGCCCGGCTCGAACGCCTCGTCGGACGGGTGGCCTGGCCCGAGGGCCGGCCCCCGCCGCTGCTCGTGCGGGCGACCGCCCGGTCCACGGGCGCGGCGCGGCTCGCGACGCCGGGGGCGGACGGGACCTTCGAGGTGGGGGGGCTCGCCCCGGGGCCGACGGCCGTGGAGGTGCTGGTGGACGGCGCCTCTGCGAGCCTCGTGCTCGCGCGCCGCGAGGGCGTGCTCCCGGGCAGCGGCGAGCCGCTGGTCCTCCAGGTGCCGCCGCCCCGGGACGTGGCCGGGGAGGCCGAGGGCCTGCGCAACGACGGT
>CAZJJQ010000833.1:0-1817 GCA_964546345.1 uncultured Planctomycetales bacterium | reverse complement strand
GGCGCTGCTCGCCGAACTCGTCGCCGGTCTCGTTCTGCACCTTGAGGGCGCCGTCGGTGTGGAGCACCAGGCGGTCGCCGGGCCCGATCTCGACCTCCACCTCGCTGATCGAGCGGTCGAACACGGGGCCCACGTCGAGGCCGAGCGCGATGCCCTCGGGGTTCACGATCGCGGTCTTGCCGATGCCGTGGCGGTAGATGACGAGCGGCAGGTGGCCGGCGCTCGCGATCCTCGCGGTGCCGTTCCCCACGTCGATCACGGCATAGAGCGCCGTCACGTACTGGCCCTGCGAGAGGTCGGCCGCCAGGAGGCGGTTCACCTTCATGAGGACCTCGGCCGGCGCGAGCACGCCCGGGGCCTCCGCGCGCACGTACGCGCGGGCCATGCTCATGACCACCGCGGCCGGGATGCCGCGGACGCTCGTGTCCAGCATCATGACGCCCAGGTGGGTGTCGTCGATGCGGAAGTAGTCGAAGTGATCGCCGCCGATCTCGAAGCCGGGCTTGAAGAGGGTCTCGACCTCCCAGCCCGGGATGCGGGGCGGGTCCTTCGGCATGAGGCCGTGGTGGATCTGGGCCGCCATCTCCTGCTCGCGGCTCACCACCTCGGTCAGGTCCTTCATCTGGTGCTGCTCGCGGAACTTGAGGTTGGCGACCATGCGCTCCACGCTGCGGGCGATGGCGTTCGCCTCGGGGCCGTGGGCCGAGATGCGCCGCGTGGGATCGCCGGTGCTGCCGAGGCGGTCGAGCTCTCGCGCGAGGGCCTGGATGGGCTTGGCGTGCCCGCCGGCCAGCACCCAGCCGAGGCCGCCGACGAGCAGGGGGCCTAGGAGGAGCATCAGGAGCCCGAGCTTGCTCGAGCCGCCGCCCCCCGAGGGCGGCGGGTCGTCGAAGGAGAGGACCGCGTACCCCTGGGGAGACGAGGCGCTGCCCAGGGGGGCGTAGAAGAGGGTGGACGGCGCGCCGCCCACGGTGCCGCGCCACGAGCCGTACGCGCCCGAGAGGCCCGGGTAGCTGGTGCGGGGCTCGGTGGGGGGGACGAAGGGGAGCTCGCCGTCCTTGCCCGTGAGGGCTCGCTTCGGCGTGAACAGGTTGCCGTCCACCGTCCAGACGGCGCGCAGGGTGAACGCGTACACGTTCGGCCGGGGCAGGCTCCGGACGCCGCCCGCCGTGGGCGCGGAGGGCGCGTCGCCCCCGGAGGAGGCCGCCAGCCGCTGCTGGATCTCCACGAGCCGGTTGCGCTGGTCGCGCAGGGGGCCGAGGACGTCTTCGTCCTTCGTGGCGTCCATGCGCTTCTTCACGCGGTTGATCAGCGCGTCGAGCGGGGCCACCGCCGCCTTGCCGGTCGGGTCGCCCGCCATCGCCAGGGTCACCGTCAAGGTCTCCTGGAGCTGGTCCATCGATTCGCCGCGGAGGTTGAGGCCCTTCAGCTGCTCGTCGAGGCTCTTCTTCATCCCCTCGAGGTCCTTCGAGGGCTTGCCCGCGGAGCTCTCGACGACCTTCGGCGGGGTCATCCCGATGGCGTAGCTGCTGGCCGCCGCGATGCCCGTGGCCTCGAACGAGGTCCGGGCGTCGTCGGCGCCGCTCGACTTCATGCCCGGCAGCACGACGAGGGCGAGCACGAGGGCGGTGACGAGGCCGCAGAGGAGCCCGACCTTGGGGCCGAGCCCCATCCCCGACGCCGGGGCCGCGCCCCCCCGAGCGCCCCGCGGCGCACGTCCCGCGTCGTCGGACTACTCCGAGCGGTCGCCGCGGCCTCCACCCGTGCGCGCCGCGGCGCCGCCCGACTTCGGGGCGCCCGACGACTTCGGCGGCTCG
>CAZJJQ010000832.1:0-1824 GCA_964546345.1 uncultured Planctomycetales bacterium | reverse complement strand
CTTCGCGGCGAGCGGCGCAGCGCCCGCCTCGTTCGTCGGGCCCGTGGCGCTCGCGGGGGTGCTGGCGGCGTTCCTCGACAGCGCGCTCGGGGCCACGCTCCAACGCAAGGGGCGCTGCGCGGCCTGCGGCGCGACCACGGAGGACCGCCACTGCCACGGCGAGCGGCCCGCACCGCTGCCCGGCCGCGTCGGGCTCCTCGACAACGATGGGGTCAACCTGTGGACGGGCGTCGCGGGCGCCGTCCTGGCCGCGGTGATCGCGTGAGGCCCCCCACGGAGGGGCGTCCCCGCCTGCCCGCCGTCTTCTTCGACCTGGACGGCACCCTGATCGATCCCTTCGAGGGCATCACGGGCTGCTATCGGCACGCGCTCGAGGCGCTCGGGTGCACGCCGCCGCCCGCCGCCGACCTCGCGGCCTGCATCGGCCCCCCGCTGCGCAACAACCTGGAACGGCTGCTCGGCACGACCTGTCGCGCCACGATCGACGCGGGCGTGTCCGCCTTCCGGGCCCGCTACGCCGCCTGGGGCTGGTCGCGCAACGTCGTCTACCCCGGCATCCCCGAGATGCTCTCCACGCTCCGTACGGCCGGCGCGCGGCTGTTCATCGCCACGGCCAAGCCGGAGCCGTTCGCGACCCAGGTGGTCACGCACCACGGCCTGCTCGCGCACGTCGAAGCCGTGTACGGCCCGCCCCTCGACGGCTCGCAGGACGACAAGGCCCGCCTCCTCGCGCGCGCGCTCGGCGAGCGCGGCGTCGATCCCGCGGAGGCCGTGATGGTCGGCGACCGACGCCACGACGTCCGGGCCGCTCGGGAGAACGGCGTGCTCGCCGTGCAGGTCACCTGGGGCTACGCGGTGCCGGGCGAGGTGGAGGACGCGGGCGCGACCTGGGTGTGCGACCGCCCCGACCAGGTGCTCGCGCGTCTCGGGCTCGGCCCGCCGCCGCCCACACCCCGCGGCGCCTGACGGGTCGTCGCTCCACGGCCGCGTCCCTCGCGGGCCGGTCGGGCTACCGCGGCGCGGCCGCCCCGGGCCCGTGGACGGACAGGAATGCGATCAGCGCGTCTGCGAGGACCTTCGCCGTCGCTTCCACGCGCTCGCGCAGGCGGCTGCCCAGCTCGATCTGCACCGTGTCGATCCCGTCGGGACGGTGGCTGCCGTACCGCTCCACCGTGTAACCGCCCGCGAGGATCCGCTCCGGCGCGAGCCCGTCGTCGTCCTCCGCGGAGCCTGGCTCCACGCCGCCCTCGTTGGAGGGCAGCACGACGAGGCCGTCGGCGGCCAGCCGCCCGAACAGGCCGTCCGGGCCCGTCAACGCCCCGGGGCCGCGCGTCGCGAGCAGGCGCGTCACCGTCATCCCGTTGCGCGTGCCGCGCACCACCGCGTCGGGCAGGCGCGCCTGTCCGTGGAGGTCCACGAGGAGCCCCGCGCCGTGCTGGCGGCGCACCTCGGCCACGGAGGCCGAGATCGCGGCGTGGTAGGCCGCGTGCTCGGCCGCCGCGGCCGGGCTCGCCGTGCCCTCCTCCACGGGCCGGTTGGCGTCCGCGTCCTTGCGATGGAAGAGCGCCCCCACGAGATGGGGCTTGCGCCCCGTCGCCTGCGCGACGCGGAGGGCCACGAGCACCGCGATCTCGAGGGTGGCCACGTCGCGCTTGCGGACCCCCGTGGTCCGTTCGACGGCGCCGGGGATGCGGGCGGTCCCCCCGTGCGGCGCCACGATCACGAGCGGCGAGGTGCCCCGCACGGCCCACACCAGCGCGGACGGGCGCACGACCTCGGGGACGATTCCGGGGGCGGCGGGGGCCGGCCCGCCCGCGCCGGGCG
>CAZJJQ010000831.1:0-1825 GCA_964546345.1 uncultured Planctomycetales bacterium | reverse complement strand
GGCGTCGCCCGCGTCGTCCACGGGCAGCACCACGGCCGCGTGCCCCGCCGCCTGCAGGGAAGCCCGGTCCACCGCGGCCCCCTTGGGCGCGTCGAGGACCCCGCAGACCCCCTTCGCGCACGCGGCGCCCTCGACCACGCGGGCCCCCTCGCGCAGCACGAAGGACGGGACGACCCGGTCGGAGACGAGCGGCGTGGGGTCCTCCCCGAGCCCGACGAGGATCGAGCCCACGACGCGCGCCGCGGCCTCGAGGCACTCGGGCTTGAGGTTCTCGGCGACGTCGCCCACCTGGTGGTAGTTGGGGTGCTCGCCCTGGGTCACGGCGAAGAAGGCCGGGATCCCGCGCTCGTAGAAGGGCCAGTGATCGCTGTTGCCCTCGACGCGGAACGGCTTGAGCGTCGCCCGGTCGGACTCCGGGACGAACGCCTTCATCTTCGCGTACAGCGCGGGATACCCCTCGCCGCCGCCGAGCGAGACCTCGGGCTTGCCCTGCCCGGTCATGTCCATGTTGAGGACGGCGGCGATGCCGGTGCAGGGGAAGGGGAGGTCGTCCACCAGGTGCCTCGAGCCCACGAGCCCCTGCTCCTCGCCGGCGAACCAGACGAAGACGACCGTGCGCTTGGGCCGCCACCGGTTCTTCTTGAGGGTCTCGGCGAGGTGGAGCAGGGTCGCCGAGCCCGAGCCGTTGTCGTCGGCCCCGGGGAAGACGCGGCCGTCGGCGTCGGTCCCGAGATGGTCCATGTGGGCGCCGACGATGATCACCTCGCCGCGCACGTCGGGGTCCCGTCCGTGGAAGCCGGCCATGGCGTTCCGCCCCGGGGCGTTCGGCTCGAACCGCCCGTGGACCTCCACCTTCACCGTGGAGCCGCACGCGAAGGAACGGCCGGGATCGCCCGCGTCGCGGCTCGCCTTGAGGTCGGCGAGCGTGCGGCAGCGCGCGGAGAGGATCCGGTCGGCGACGGCGCTCGTCACCCACAGCGCGGGCAGGCCCTTGCGGTGGAACTTCTCCTGGATCGTGCCCGGGATCGCGGTGCTGCCCTCGCAGACGAGGAAGGCCGCCGCGCCGAGGTCGGCGGCCAGCGCCGACTTCCACCCGATCTGACGCTCCACGGCGAACTCGGCGTCGCGCGACGTCGGCGCCCCCCGCAGCGCGAGCACCACCTTGCCCTTCACGTCCACGCCGTCGTAGTCGTCCCAGCCGCGGTCCTTCGCGCGGATGCCGTAGCCCACGAAGACGACCTCGCCCTCCACCGTGGCGGCGCCCGTGTAGAGCAGGTCCACGAAGTCCTTGCCGTACGCCGCGGGCTCGCCGCCGACCGTGAGGCCGATGGGCGGCTCGACCTGGGTCGCGCCGAAGCTGAAGTTCTGCAGGTAGATGCCGTCGCGATCCATCGGATCGAGGCCGAGCTCGCCGAGCTTGCTCTGGAGGTACTCCTCGATCAGCCTCCCGCCCTCGAAGCCCGTCTTGCGGCCCTTCATCGCGGGGGCCGCGATCACCTTCGCGTACTCGAGGGCGCTCGCCCCCGAGAGGCCCGCGAGGGGACTGTCGTCGTCCTCGGCGCGCACGGGGCGCGGGGCGACGCAGACGAGGGCCAGGGCGGCGATCCACGCGACGCGAACGCGCATGCGGAGGCTCCGGGGGCGAGGGGCCCCCCTTGTAGCCGATCCTGCGCGGCTCGGGGTGGGCCATCGGCCGGGGCACGGCCCCGAGTAGGATCTCCCCCGTGCGCCCGCACCCCGCCCCCGATGGCGTACGCGTCGTTCCGCGGCGCTGCGGGGCGGTGGGTGTCGCTCGGCACCACATCACTGTGCCCAGCAGCACATG
>CAZJJQ010000830.1:0-1829 GCA_964546345.1 uncultured Planctomycetales bacterium | reverse complement strand
TCGAGGTAGATCTCGTCCTCCTCCGTGCCGTCCACGTCCGCGCGCAGGTCGGCGGAGGTGCTCGTGGCGGCCCCGAAGAACCACCAGATCGCCGTCGCGTAGACGCCGTACTGGATCACGTTGAGCAGCATCCAGAGCACGAGCGCGAAGCCCTTGTGGCCGAACGGGGCCTTCAGGAAGGCGTGGATCGACATGGAGAACGGACGGGCGGCGCCCGCCGCGTCCTTCGTGTTCATGTCGTCGTAGAGGTTCTTCGTGTCGTTGTCGAGCTTGCCGTACGCCTCGGACCCGCGCTCGGGGGTGTCCACGAGGATCGAGGCCGTCGAGCTGAGGACGCCCGCGTCCACCGACTTCGTGAGCACGGTCACGAAGTGCTGCCCGACGAGGAGGATGATCGCGGTGAACAGGAGGATGAGGAAGTAGTTCCAGAAGAACTGGAGGGGCCGCGCGAAGATGTAGGAGAACGCGCGGGAGATCGCGTCCAGCGGGCCGTTGCGCTCCCAGGCGGCGGCCGCGCCGACCAGGGGGAGGCCGACCACGCCGCCGATCCCGATGAGGAGGATCAGGAGCGTCGAGATCGCGGCGAGCGGCAGCAGGATGAACGAGAGGACCCAGCTGAGCCAGGGCAGCGAGAGGACGAGGCCGGCGAGCGCGTTGCAGCCGTAGAAGATGGCGATCGCGACGGCCACGATGAGCGGGCAGCAGAGGATCGTGACGAAGTTCTTGACGGAGAACTTCACCCCCTCGACCAGGGAGAGGCCCTCGTCGCGGGCGATGCGCAGGGAGGTGATGCGGTGGATCGCCTGGGCGAAGAAGCCCCACACGGCGAGCACCCAGACCCCGCCCATCAGGTCGTACCAGAACCCGCCCACGTCGGCGTTGGGCACCCGATCGACCCCGCAGAACACGACGTAGACCAGCCGCTGGAGCTCGCGCCCCACGTAGGGGATGTCCTCGAGCAGGCTCATCGCCTCCTGGAAGAACGAGAGCACCACGTCGGTGCCGGTGATCTTGGCGAGGGCCCACGACCCGGCCCGGAAGATGCCGAGCCCCACGAGGGCCAGGAAGAGCGCCCGCAGGTCGAGCGGCACGCGCGGCGCACGGAAGTACGTGCGGGGCAGCAGGCCCGTGTCGGCAGTCGGGTTGTCGGCCATGGTTCCCTCCGGCGGGGGGGTCGCGACGGACCCACCCGGCCCTTCGTCCTGCGTTCGATCCGGTGGAGGCGCGTGGGGCGGGACGGGGGCGACCCCCGACCCCGAACGACGCGCGGAAAGCCACCCGATAGGGGCGCGAGTATAGCCGTGCCCCCGTCGCAGGCAAACCGGGGCCGCGCTTGCCCCCGTCCCGATCCGGCGACGCCTCCCGCCGACGGAATGTGGCCGTGGCGGAATGGGGCGGAATGGGGAAGAGGCCCGTGGCGACCGATGTACGGGGAGGGGGCCTTTCCGGGGCGGAACGCCCCGCTCGCCGCGTCGGGGTCAGGCGGCGCCGACGTTCGGCACGCCGTTCGACAGGGAGCGTCCGTTCCCCGTCCGGAGGGCGATCCCCATGGCTTCCATGCACCCGACTCGACGCACCGCGTTGCCCTCTCGTGGGGGCGGGCGCCTCGGCGGGTGGCGCTCGCTCCGCGCCGCGGTCCTCCTGGCGGCGGGAGCCTCGGTTGCGTCGCCTTCGAGCCCGACGATGGCCGCGGCCGACGGTCCGCCCGCGCCTGCCCCCGCGGCGCCGGCCCCCCCCCCCCCCCCCCGGCCCGCCCCCCCCCCCCCCCCCCCCCCCCCCCCCGGGGGTGGGGGGGGGGGGGGGGGGCCGGGGGGGGGGGGGCGCGCCCC
>CAZJJQ010000829.1:0-1833 GCA_964546345.1 uncultured Planctomycetales bacterium | reverse complement strand
CTCGCCGTGCCGCCCGCCCCGCTCGCGTCCGCCCCGGCGGCACGGCCCGGCTCCGCGCCCGCGTCCGCCCTCGGCAGGACGTCGGGGGTGGGCTTGACGAGCCACGCTTCGAGCGCGAGCCGCCCGAGGGTCACGAGCCCGGCGACGACGAGAAGGCCCGTCGCGACCGCGCGCGCGCGGGTGGACGGCCCGGTCACGGGAGCGATCCGTGCCCGACGTAGGAGCCGACGAGCGACCCGAGGCCGAGGATCGTCACCGCGACGCCGAGGTAGACGATCCACCAGTTCCTCGAGGTCACCCCGAACATCCCCACGCAGGTCTGCGCCACGCTCGCGGCCAGGGCGGCCCGCAGGCCGAACCCCGTGCGCGTGTCGGCCCCCAGGCTGTCGGAGAACCGCAGCCAGGAGATCGTGATCGCGCCGCCGCAGCAGCCGAGCACCGCGCACAGGATCAGCACCGGCGCCCGCGCGCGACGGAACCCGTGGATCGTGAAGTGGAGGCCGAGGAGCAGCGACAGGATCGGCAGCGCCGCGAGCACCCATGCCACGGCGCGGAACGCCCGCCGGATCACCCACGCCCGTTCCGCGGACGCACCGGCGGGCTCGGGCCCGAGGAGCTCCTCGTTGAGCGCGAGCGCGCTGCGGGCGTAGTGGAACAGGTCGAGCCCCGCGAGGCCGCCGTCCTGCAGGATCGTGTCGAGCAGGACCCGGTAGCGCTCCGCGTGCTCGGGGTGGCCCTTCGCGAGGGCGTCGAGCTCGGGGGCCAGCGCCTGGTGGATGCGCACGCGTTCGGCGGCGGGGAACTCGATCCAGGTCAGGAAGAAGGCGACGCACCACGCGAAGCACATGAACGCGCCCACCATCCCGGCGATCCGGAGGCGGGGACGCGAGGGGACCTCGGGCGGCGGCGGCACGAGGCCGATCGACGGCAGGGAGACCGGCTGGACGGGTTCGTGCGTCGGCATGGGCCGAACGGCGGATCGTACCCCTCCGACCGGGGCCCTCCGCACGGGATCGCCGGGGAACGCCGCCGAGCCCCGCGGGGCGTCAGGCACCCGCGGAGGGACGGGGGGAAGGGGGCGAGAATCTGGGGGGGGCGGCGGGGGCCGGACCCCAGCGACCTCGGAGCCCGCTCCGCGAGAGCGCGAGGACGAGGACCGCGCCGGCGTCGGCGATCGCGAGGAGGAAGGTCGGGACGGCCACGAGGACCCACCACGACCAGGTCGCCCACGCACACGCCCCGAGCACGAGCCCGACGCCCTGCGCCAGCGAGATCACGGCGAGGTCGCCGAGGAGGCAGGCGCCCGCCTCGAAGGGCCGCGCGGCCGCCCCTCCGTCCCCCGCCGCCCCCTCCCTCGTGCGCAGGACCGCGCGCCACGCGCCGGCCACGAGGACCCCCGTCACCAGGCCGCGCTGCACGAGGATCCGCAGCGCCTCCGCCGTCGTGGTGGAGGTCCAAGGGTCGTCCACGCCGGCCGCGCCCGGCACGATCCGACCGGAGGGATCCACGCGGCCCAGGGCTTCGAGCCCTCCGAGCCCGTGCCACACGGCGGTGCGCAGGATCGCGAGCGCGAGGGCGAGCGCCGCGACGCCGAGGCGCGTGCGGGGACCGTCGAGGCGCGAGCCGGCCCAGGCGGCGAGCGCCACGGCGGAGAAGACCGCCGAGGCCACGCCCCCCGCGGGCAGGAGCACGCGGTGAAGCAGGGTCGCCGCGACGAGCGCGCCGGCGACGACGCGCTCGGCGCGGGGGGCCGCGGACCGACCGGCGGTGCGGAGCAGGGGCAGGAGCAGGACGAGGGCCATCGCGTCGGGGACCCAGCCGCCGCCGCCCTCG
>CAZJJQ010000828.1:0-1834 GCA_964546345.1 uncultured Planctomycetales bacterium | reverse complement strand
GGCCCGCCCCCGCCGACCGCGCCCGCCGCGCCCACGGCGCCCGCCGCGGAACGCACGTTCCGGTTCACGTACGAGACCAAGGTCGCCAAGCCCGCCGACGGCGCGAAGCACCTCGACGCCTGGGTGCCGCTGCCGCTCGAGGACGAGCTGCAGGCCGTCGCCGACGTCGCGGTCGTCGCGCAGGTGGACGGCAAGGACGTCCCCTTCGAGATCACCAAGGACGAGCCCTACGGCAACCGCATGGTGCACGTGGGCCTGGACGCGCCGAAGGCGGACCTCTCGATCCGCTGGAGCGCGACCATCACCCGCAAGCTCGACCACGGGCAGGGCACGGGCCCGGTCCTCGACCGCTTCAAGCAGGCGGACAACCTGGTCCCGATCGACGGCCTCGCCGCGCAGCTCGCCAAGGACCTCGGGCTCGAGAAGTCCGACGTGGCGGTCGGCGAACGCGCCCGCAAGCTCTACGACGAGGTGCTGCACTCGATGCAGTACGACAAGGCCACGCCCGGCTACGGCAAGGGCGACTTCGAGCGGGCCTGCAAGGTCGGCAAGGGCAACTGCACCGACTTCCACGCCAAGTTCACGGGCATCGGCCGCGCCGCCGGCATCCCGGTGCGCTTCACCATGGGCATCCCCCTCTCGACCGCCGCCGAGGGCACCGCCGGCGGCTACCACTGCTGGGCCCACTTCCACGACGGCAAGACATGGACGCCCGTCGATATCTCCGAGGCGCAGAAGCTCCTCGGCAAGGACGACGCCAAGGCCCAGTGGTTCTTCGGCCACATCGACGCCGACCGCGTCGCCCTGACCGTCGGCCGCGACCTCACGCTCTCGCCCAAGCAGGCGGGCAAGCCGCTCCTCTTCTTCGCGTATCCCTACGTCGAGGTGGACGGCGCCGTCGTCGAGGTCCCGAAGGAGGCGCGCTCCTTCACCTGGGCGCCGCCCGCGGGCGGCGGGCTCGTACACGGGGGCCCCGCCCGCGGCGCTGACGCCCGCCGGGGTTCGGGGGCCGCCGCCCCGCGGCGGGGGGGGGGGGCGACCCGCTCCGGGAAGGGGGGGGCGCGGGGGGGGCAGGGTCGAACAGGGCCCCCGCCGAAGGGGAAGGACGGCCGACGCGACGGGGCGCGGGAGGCCCACCCAGGCTGCGGCCCGCGCCGCCCGCGCGCGCGAGCGCAGGACGGTTCACCGCAGGGGCGTGTAGCCGTCGTTGCGCAGCAGCAACGAGCGCAGCCCCGTCTCCTCGACGATGCTCGCGGGCTGGTCGCTGCGGAGCGTGACGTCGCCACGCGCCGACAGCTGCACGTCGCCCTCGGGGTCGCCCTTCGCCACCAGGGTGATGCGCGCCGCGCGGATCGTCAGCCGACGCAGGACGAGCGTGGCGCCTCCCGCCGCCGTGCGACGCCCCGGGCCCTCCTCCGTCACGGCGGCGCCCGAGAGGTTCGCCTCGGCCGCGTAGGGAGGGGGCAGGTAGAGCGTCACCTTCTCCGCGCGGAGCTCCGTGAGGGCGTCGAGGAACTTCTCCTTCGCCAGCCGCTCCAGCGAGGTGCCCGCCGGGATCGGCCGATGGGCCGGCGCCGCCGACGAGGTCCCGGTGCGCGGCCCCTCCACGAGACGGACGCCGCCGGAGTCGGAGGGCGCGTCGGCGGCGGCCACGCGCGGGACCTCCACGATCGGGGAGGCGCCGCCGCCGAGGCCTCCGCGGGAACCGCCGCCGACGGGGCTCGCCGATCCCCCCTCCCCCGCGTCCAACGGCACCGAGACGGGGACCGCCGGCACGGTGTCGCCGCGCGCCTCGGGGCGACCTTCCCCTCCCCCCGCGCCCCCCTCCTCCGCG
>CAZJJQ010000827.1:0-1843 GCA_964546345.1 uncultured Planctomycetales bacterium | reverse complement strand
AGCCTCCGAGATCGAGCCCGGTCGGTCGGGGACGCATCCGCCATGCGTCGGGGTCACGCGCCTCGCCTTCGGCGATGCTCTCCCATGCTCTGCCCCGTCCGCACCCGCCCTCCCCCCCCGGCGCGCCCGCCCCCGCGCCCGCCCGTGACACCCTCGGGGGGGGTGTCACACTCGGGGCTCCCCTCGGAGCCCCGCGCCCCCATGTTCCACGCGCCCCGCACGCTCGCCCTCGTCGCCCTCCTCGCGCTCGCGCCCGCGGGCGCCCGCCTCGCCCTCGCCGACGACCCTGCCCCCGCCGGCCCCTCCGTGGACGACACGCGCGGGTACGTCGGCTACGGCGTGCACTTCGTCCGCGGCCTCAACGCCGAGGAGCGCAAGAGCCTCAAGATCGTCAAGGAGGACGGGCTGTTCGTGCAGAACCTCCTCATGGACGGTCCCGCGGAGAAGGCCGGGCTGCTCGTCGGGGACGTGCTCCTCAAGATGAACGGCAAGGACATGCCGTCCACGAAGGACCTCGACCTCACCCAGAACGACACGCTCGAGAAGTTCCTCGGCGGCCCCTTCAAGGCGCTCACGAGCACCATCAAGCCGGGCGAGACCGTCGAGCTGGTCGTGGACCGCAGCGGCACGACCGTCACCGTGAGGGCCGTCGCCATCGACAAGGCCACCATGGAGAAGCTGCGCGAGGCCCAGAACGACGAGGCCGCCTCCGTCGCCGTGCCGAAGCCCGAGGGCCGCGGCGCGCCCGTCGAGGCCTCCTACGACTTCGAGAAGCTCGCGGACGACGCCGTGCGCCCGGACGACCTGCTCAACGTCTCCGGCTTCTGGGAGGCGAAGCCGGAGGAGGGCGCCACGCCCGCCAACACCGTGCTGCGCCAGAGCTCCGACACCGGCGACGGCTTCGCCCTGACCTACGTCACGGCCGACGGCCGCGTCTACACGAACGGCAAGGTCTCCGTGCGCCTCATGCTCGTCACGGGCGAGACCTCCGTCTCGGGCGGCATCGTGGTCCGTGCGCGCGACCGCAAGAACTGGTACGGCATCCGCCTCGACGGCGTGGCCCAGGACCTCCGCATCATCGCCATGAAGGGCAACGTGCCGACGGTCCTCTCGAAGACGCCGGTGAAGTCGCCGAAGCTGAAGACCTGGCACACGCTCGAGGTCACGTTCCAGGGCGACGCCATCTCGGCCGTCCTCGACGGCACGATCAAGGTCGAGGCCAAGGACTCGACGCTCACGTCCGGCTGGTGCGGGCTGTTGACCTCCGGCGACGCCGAGACGGTCTTCGACGACCTGAAGCTCGTCCCGGCCAAGTAGGCGGCCAGGGCTGAGAGTTCCGGGGGCGGCGGGGGCAGGGAGAGACCTCCCCCCGCCGCCCCCCTCCGTTGCAGCCCCTTCGACGCGCCGCACGCCGAGGGCGGCCGACGAAGACGGGAGCGCGCCCTCCCGCGGTGAACCTCACACTCCCTCAGGCCAACGTGCCGATGCGGCGGCCGTAGCGGACGATCGTGTGCGGCTCGACGGGATCGATCCGGCCCGCCGCGCGCGCGACGAGGAGCACCACCGCGCTCCCGAACGCGAACCGCGCGGCCTCGACCCCGCGGCGGGCCGCGACGGGCGGGTCGAGGGGCAGGGTGCGCGGGACCGCGGGCGCGCCGCGGTTCGTGCGCAGGCGGTGGAACGCGAGGCGGATCGACCCCACGTTGAGCGCGCCGACGGGGACCATCGCGACCGCGGCGCCCGCGGCCGTGGTCCCGAAGATCGCCACGCGCTCGTTGCGCGCGAAGAGCCCGGGCACGCCCGCGAGCGCGCCGTCATTGACCGGCCAGAGGTCGCCGGGCAG
>CAZJJQ010000826.1:0-1848 GCA_964546345.1 uncultured Planctomycetales bacterium | reverse complement strand
CCCGCCCCCGACCCCGCGTCCGCGGCGGCGGCGGGGCCCGCGCGCACGCCCGACGCGACGCCGCGACTGGTCGTGCTGGTCTCGGTGGACCAGCTGCGCGCGGACTACCTGGACCGGTTCGGCGCGCGGCTCGCGCGCTACCGCACCCGGGGGTTCCGCCGGCTGCTCGCGGAAGGCGCTTCGTGGGCCGATTGCCGCTACCGCCACGGGGGCACGTTCACGGGGCCCGGGCACGCGACGATCTCGACGGGGGCGGACCCCCGCCTCCACGGGATCGTGGGCAACGAGTGGTGGGACCGCGACGCGAAGGACGGGGCCGGCGCGAAGGTCTACTGCGTGGCCGATCCCGCGGCGGTGCTCTTCGGGGCCCCGGGCACGGCGAGCGGCGGCGGGGAGAAGGTGTCGTCCCGTCACCTGCGCGTGGACACGCTCGGCGACGCGATGAAGGCGGGGCGGGAGGGCGCGCCGCGCGTGATCGGGGTGTCGCTCAAGGACCGCAGCGCCATCCTGCTCGCGGGGAAGCGGGCCGACGCCGCGTTCTGGGTCGATCCCGTCGCGGGCGGGTTCGTGTCGAACACGGGCTACGCGGCGTGGTCGGAGGGCGGGCCCGAGCAGCGCGCGGCCATGATCCGCGCGGTCGAGGGGCGCCTGAAGGCGTACGCCGTGCAGCGCCTGCCGTCGTTCTTCGTGCCGTGGACGCTCGACGCGCGGGCGGGCGCGGGCTACGGGGAGGCCGAGCCCGACGATCGTCCGGAGGAGGGCAAGGGCGGCGTGTTCCCGCACGGCGCCGAGCGACCGCAGGAGCGCCTCCTGGCGCTCGAGGCGTCGCCGTCGGGGAACGACGTGGTCCTCGACTTCGTGGAGACGGTGATCCCGCTCGGCCCCGTCCGGGAGGGGGGCGCCCGGGCGCCCGACGAGGACCGCCTCGCGCTGGGAGCGCGGGAGGGCGTGACGGACCTGCTCTGCCTCTCCTTCTCCTCGACCGACAAGATCGGCCATCGCTACGGCGCGGAGTCGCAGGAGGCCGCCGACGGCTTCGTGCGGCTGGACGGCACGATCGAGCGGCTGCTGACGCTGCTCGACGCGCGCGTGGGGCCGGGGCGGTGGTGGCTGGCGCTCACCGCCGACCATGGGGTCGCGCCCGTGCCCGAGTTCGCCGCGCGCGTGGGCCTCGACGCGGGCCGCGTGACGGAGCAGGATCTGCGCGCGGCGCTGCGTCCCGAGCTCGGGGAGGGGCCGTTCGCCGCGGTCACCGAGGGCAACGTCTACCTCGAAGGCGTGAAGCCGGGCGGCCTGCCGCGGGAGCTGAACGGCGACACCCTGGGCACGCTCACCGGGCAGGCCGCGATCCTCGCCGAGGCGCTCCGCCGGATGCCCGGCGTGTTCCGCACCTACACCCGCGCGCAGCTGCTCGAGGGGCGCGTGCCCGACGACACCCAGGGGCGGGGCGCGCTCGCGTCGTTCGACCCGCTGCGTTCGGGCGACGTCGTGGTGCAGCTGCGTCCCTACTGGACCTGGGGCGGGCCGAACCCGGGCACCACGCACGGCCAGGCGTTCACCTACGACCAGAAGGTGCCGTTGATCGTCCTCGCGCACGGCGTGAAGCCCGGCGTGCGGCCCGAGCGCGCGGCGGTGAACGACCTGGTCGCGACGCTGTCGGCGCTCCTGCACGTGCTGCCGCCCGCGGGCTGCGACGGGCGCATCCTCGGCGAGGCGCTCGACCTCGACGCGTGGCGCGACGCGATGCCCTGGAAGTAGAGGGTCCCCTACCTGACCCAGCCGTGGCGTAGCCGTACGGAGGCGGCGCAAAAACCTCCAATTCCTCTCGTGCGGGCGATGTCGGCCGGG
>CAZJJQ010000825.1:0-1852 GCA_964546345.1 uncultured Planctomycetales bacterium | reverse complement strand
GCTCGCGGGATAGAGGCCCTTCGAAACGACAACACCCCCTCTCGGTCTCACGGCCGGAGGGGGTGTTGAAGGGTGCGGGACCTGCCCGTCCCGCGCCGTCGCCAAGGCCGCGATGGAGGATGTAACGCAGGGCGGGCGGGCGCGTCCAGTGTCGGACGTTCGCCAGACGTTCGCGGGGCGTCCCGCGGACGTTCAGACGAGGGAGGCGAGCGTCGCGTCGTCGAGCTCGCCGGTCGGCTCGAGCCCTCGGGCGCGCTGCCACACGGCACACGCCGCGCGGCTCTTCGAACCCCACTCGCCGTCGACGTCCACGGCGAGCTTCGACTGCGCCCACATCGCAAGCGCATCGCGCACGAGGGAGCGGTGGGCCTGGACGCTCGGGTGCTCGGCCGCGCGGTGCTGCGCGCGCATCGTGACGAGCAGCTCTTTCGTGCGGTCGCCCTTGTAGCCGACGAGGATCAGCTCCTCGAACCACGCGGGTTCACCCGCCCAGAACATCGTGCCCGCCGTGGCGTAGCCCGGGTAGAGCTTCGGGTCGTCGGGTTTCGGGACGAAGTGCTCCATCCACGCGCGCAGGTAGCTCTCCAGGGAGGGAAACGCGCGGTAGTAACACCAGGGCGGGTCACCGCTCGACTTGTTGCCCGGCGCGCGCGACCAGCCGGGACAGACGCCGTGCAGCTGCTTGTACGCGACGACGTAGGGCTTGCGGATCTTCCACCCGCCGAGGTTCCACCCGGCGTACTTCTCGCCCCAGCCGGTTTCGTTGATCGCGTTCGCGGTCACGTCCGCGGCCTGGCGCGGCGTGCATCCGAGCGTGAGGCAGACGCCCATCACCGCGACGACGAAGGGCGGGCCCTTGGCGGGGCGGGTGCCTTCGACGCGCGTGATCTCCGTGGCCGGGTCGAGCCACGACGGGATCGGCTCGGGCGGGAGGTCCCACTTCGTCATGGCGTCACCGGGCCCGCGTCCGGGTCGCTCGCAGCCGTTGGCGGCGCGCCTCCGTCGTCGGGAGCTCCCGGCGACGCGGGCGGGGCCTCGGCGTCGGTCGCAGCCGTTGCCCCGGCGTCGGTCTCGGCCGAGGGCGACGCGTCCCGTGTCCCCGCGTCGCCGACGACGTCGGGCGACGGTCGCGGCGTGAGGAGCTCGCGCGCCGTGTCGAGGAGCCCGGCGAGCGCGTCCGCGCAGAGCCACGCGCGGATCTGCCCGACGACCTCCAGGGCCGTCTCGGGCGCGCGGTCGACCTGGAGCGGGGGCGTGCGCCCGAGCCACGTGTCGAGGGTGTCGTCACACGCCGTGGCGCGCGCGAGGGTGGCGACCTTCACGACCGTGGAGGCCGTGTCGTTCGGCGAGCGCGGGCCCGACGTGCAGCTCGCCGCGAGGACGACCAGCGCGCCGAGGGCGACGACGCGCACCCACCCGGAGACCCAGTGCCCGGCCTGCGCGAGGAGCGCGACGAGCGCGAGCGTCGGCCCAGCGCCGGTCGGGGGCCCACCCCCGCGGATCGATCGCGCGATGTCGGCGATGCGCACGCCCGCGACGCCTGCGAGGATCAGGAGCGCGATCACCTCGCCGGCCGTCGACTGAAGGCGGCGCTGGTAGAGGCACGCGCCGAGGACGGCGATCACGGTGAGGTCGACGACGGCGGCGGTGACGGTCGCGTACCAGGGCGCGCGCTCGATCATCCGCGCGGTGCCGCCGGGCGTGTACGTGCGAACGCGCGACGCAGGCGGGCGCGTCGCGGTACGGGCCGGGGCGGGCGGGGTGGGGCGGGTGCCTTCGGGCGGGGCGGGCGGGATCGAGTCGGGCATTGGGCAGTACTCCGGGTGTCAGCGCGTCGGGTCATCCGCGCGCG
>CAZJJQ010000824.1:0-1864 GCA_964546345.1 uncultured Planctomycetales bacterium | reverse complement strand
AGCAGCACGCCGCTCGCGTCCGCGCCCGCGACGCGGGCCAGCGCGACCAGCGCGTGACCCTGCACCACGGCCGGCCGCTCCCGCGGCGCGAGGAGCCCCGTGGCCGCGAGGTGGCGCAGGGCGTCCACGGTGTCGGGGGAGAGGGTGGCCGGCGCCTGCAGGCCGAGCGCGACGACGAGGGCGACCTGCTCCTCGAGCTCGTCCGCGGCCTTGAGCCGGGACAGGAGCTCCCGGCCGACGTCGAGGCGCGACGGCCCCTCCCCGCCCGCGGCCGGGCTCGTCTGGTCCCCGAGCAGCCCGATCGCGAGGATGCCGAGGCACTTCACGCGGCGCGACGCGCGCGAGTCGCCGTCGTAGACGTCGAGGCACCGCGTGCGCACCCGGTCGAGCAGGACGGCTGGGAAGCGGCGGGCCGGGTCCGACCGGCGCAGCAGGCCGGGCGCGACGGCCGCCGCTTCGCGCAGGAGCGCGGGCTTCGTCGGGTCGTCGAGCAGGGCCTGGATCCGGGAGACGTCGGCGGGATCGGACGTGGTCTTGGCGAGGGCCAGCGCCGCGGCGGCGATCAGGTCGGCGTCGTGCCCGTGTTTCCCGGCGATCACGCTCCGCAGGAACGGCACGACCGTGTCCTCGCGGGGGCCGCGGCGGGGCGCCTCGGGCGCGGGCGCGTCGCCCGTCGTGACGGGCCCGACGAGGTCCGGCGCCACCAGCTCGTCGAGGTTCGCGTCCCACAGCGACTGGACGGGATCGCTGGGCGGCTTGAGCCCCGGAGGCGTCGCCGGCGTGGGCCCCACGAACTGCCCGCCGTGCGCGACCGCCTCGGGGGGCACGACCGCGCACGTCGCGAGCGCCCACGAGGCCAGTCCGGCGCGAATGAAGCCTCGATGCGACGCCATGGAGCCTCCGCCGCCCCGCTCGGCGAGGGGTGTGCCCGCATTCAAACGCCGATGGCGCCCGACTTCCTCTCCGCACGGACGGTCGGGGGTGGGGGGGCGGGGCCTAGGGGGAGGGTGGGGGCGCCGGGGGAGGGGCGGCGCCCGGGGCCCGCGGGATACCATCGGCGATGCTCCCCGGGGCTCCAGGCCCCGGACCCCGCGGAGACCGCACATGACTCGCACTCCCTGGCGCGGCTTCGCCCTGCTGGCCGTCCTCCTCGGGCTCTGGGGCGCCGACTCCGCGCGTGGGCAGGGGGACGCCTCCCCGCAGGCTCCCCCGCCCCCGCCTGCGGCACCGAGGCCCGCCGCCCCGCCGTCCCCGGCCGTGGCTCCCCCCTCGTTCCCTGCGGCCTGGCGGGGTCGATGGACGGGGGACTCCCGTCTGGTCGGACCGACCGGGACGCGGATGACCTTCCGGATGGAGCTCGAGATCGAGCCCACCGAGACCCCCGGGCGCTGGACGTGGACCGTCACCTACGACGGGGAGGCGGGGCGGCAGATGCGCCCGTACTTCCTCGTGGAGAAGGATCCGGCGAAGGGCACGTTCGAGATCGACGAAGGGAATGGCATCGTCCTCGCGGCGCAGCTCCTCGACGGCGCGCTCTACGGCCAGTTCGCGGTCGGAACCTCCCGGATCACGACCCGGGACCGGCTCGAGGGGGCGGGCACGGGCGACGAGCGGCTGGAGGTCGAGCTCGTCACGACGATCGAGGACCAGGTCTCCCTCTCCGGCGGGAAGGACGGCGTGCCCGCCGTCCGCTCGTGGCCGGTGCGGTCCCTCCAGACGGCGACGCTGCGCCGGGCGACTCCGGCCCCGGCCGGCACGCCCCGGTAGGCGGGGCGTGCCGCGCGCGCCGGCGGGGCTCGCCGCTTCCGCCCGTGCCGATCGTGCCGCGGTGTCGTACAACGGCGCGGCGGAACGCCGAGCGCCG
>CAZJJQ010000823.1:0-1869 GCA_964546345.1 uncultured Planctomycetales bacterium | reverse complement strand
CCCGCGCCCGACCATGCGCGTCGTCGCGCCGCGGGGAGCGGCCTCGGCCTCGGGGAACGCGGTACGCCACTGCCAGCGCGGCTCGGTCGGGGATGGACGCACGGGGGCGACCGCTGCGGGCATCGCGTCGCCCGCCGCCGCCGCGACCTCCACGTGCTGGCGGAAGAACGTCCCGACCTCGTCCGGCAGCACGGCGCGCGACGGGTCGTCCGCGTCGAAGTAGAGGGCGTACAGCTCCGCGAAGAACTCCGCCGGAGACATGGCGGCGTAGGACCGCGGCATGCGCCGGACCAGGTCGAGGGTCGCGGAGTCCACCGCGCACAGGGTCCCGTACCAGTAGTTGAGGAAACAGGCCCGCTTCCCGTCCGGGGTCTGATGGAACCGTTCCGTGTGGTCCCACCAGTTCTCCTCGGTGTTCACGTACGCGAGCCTCGGAAGACAATCGGGGCGCAGCCAGGGATGCCCGGGGGGAACCTGCGGGTCCGGCCCCTTGCGGAAGGTGTTCTTGGGCCCGAGCGCCGTCTGGAGGGCGGAACGGACCAGGACCCGGTCCGCGCCCGCGATCCCGCCCCATCCCCCCATGTGGAGCACCCAGGCGTCGATCCCCTCCACGTCGGCCTCGAACGACCGCCAGCCGAAGGTGCGCTCGAGCCACGACGTGACCGTGACGCCGAGCATCTCGTGCGTGGCGTGTCCCACCTCGTGCCGGACGGTGTCCTCGAACTCCTCCCCCACGAGGGGGTATCGCTTGCTGATCTCGATGCTCCCCCTGTCCCTGTCCCAGAGCCCGCCGACATCGAGGTCCTCGAGCCGGATCTCCTTCAGCGTCGTGCTCCCCTCGACGTTGGTGTCCGGCAGATCCTCGAGCAGCTGCCACAGGGTGTCGATGTCGTCGGGCTGCTCGTTCGAGGCCCACTCGTCGTCCAGCTCCTTGCCGAAGCGGACCTCGAAGATCGCCGCCTGCGCGCGCTGAACCCCCTTGCGCTTGGCGTAGGCCTCGAGCGTGCGCAGCGCCTTCTTGGCCCACGTCGGGAGGTCGTTGCCCCTCGGCAGCAGCTCGAAGAGGCGTCTCGCCCTGTCGGAGACCAGATTGACGTCGCCGCCGGCGTCCACGGTCGCGGCCATCTCCTCGAGCCGCTCGAGCGCCGGGACGACGGGCGCGAGCCGCGCGACGTTCACCCACGCGTCGGTCGGCCCGTCGGCGAAGAACCCCCGCGTCGGCTGCTTCCGGAGAGCGTGCGCCCGCAGCTCCTCCCGGCGGCCGATCAGCGTCTCCACCAGCCAACGGGGCGCCTCCACCCGATAGGCGCGCGCGTCATGCTCGTACGTAGCGACGAACTCGAGGCGGTCGGCGGCGATCGAGGCGAGGTCGAGCCGGAGGCGCGCCCGCCGCATCAGGACGGGATGCTCGTAGAGCAGGAGCGCCTTCAGGAGCTCCAGCACGCGATCGTCGAGCCCGGCCTCGCGGGCGAGCAGCTTCTCGCGGAGCTCCTCGATCCCGAAGACCACGCGGGCGTCCCGGTCCGCTCCGAACAGGCCGCGGCTCTGGCGCAAGCCCGCCAGCAGGCGCGCCGACTCGCTCCGGTGGCGGTGCCGCAGCCGGCTCGGCAGGACGCGGACCGCCAGCCCCCGCTCCGGGTCCACGTAGAGGAAGGTGTCCTCGACCGTGGATCGCACCCCGCAGGTCGGGCATCGAACCCGATGCAAGGCGCCCGAGAGGACCTCCGCCCGCGCCTGCGGCGTCCGGCGGACGTCGAGGCAGCGCGCCAGGGCCGCCGAGAAGCCCGCGCCACACCGACAACGCAGGCTACGCGGCCGGAAGACCGACATGGAGGACGCTCCTGGTGGAACTCTGGGATTGTGAAGAAA